>JBDTOW010000713.1:0-3335 GCA_039933075.1 Verrucomicrobiota bacterium
CGCCGCAACCAAAGAAAGAAATAGAAAGATGACGATGAACCGAATCACATTGACACTCGCGTTGGCCACTGTGGCTGCCGCGTTGAACCTGAACCTCGATGCCCCCGAACGACTCTACCTGTATGTTTGATTTTTTCCACGTGCTTGATTTCCGTTGTCCTGCCAATTCTCTGCTTCGTCGAGCTTCTTGCTTTCGACGTGTGCTCGTCTTCGTGACGGTCTCCGCCTTTTTGATGTTGTCTTCCCGCTTCTGCGCGGACCTTGAGGCCGCGACTTTCACTGTCCCGGGGACAGCAAATCCCTGGCTGGCCGGGATGACGAACGGCGCGACGGCATCGGGCGATACCGCTCCAGCAAATTCGCCGGTGTTGTTCGATCAGTTTTTCGGCGGGAGCGCGACGCTTCAGTTCTCGGCGACGGGCCTGGCCGGTTTCGCGCCTGGCGCCGAAACTGGTCCGGAGGGCACAGCAAACTATCCGGTGACTCATTCGGCTGAGAATGGCATCGGCCCGATCAACAACTCGCCTGCGAATGCGCTCTTGGGCGTCTTCCTGGATGATGCGCAGCCAACGTTAACCGGAGCGCCACCGGCACTCGATTTTGCGACCATTGAAAGCCAGAATTATCGCACATTGTCTCCAACGTTGAAACAGCCTTTCTTCATTGGCGATGGTGTGACGACCAACGGGGAGCCACAATCCGTCGTTCCACCGCCCGAAGCCACGCGCCTGTTTCTCGGGATCACCGACGGTAGCGGCTGGTACAACAACCCGGGAGCATTTACCGTGACGGTGATCAATACCACGCCGGCCCCGCTCCCGGCGTTTGGCTCTTTCAGTTACACAACATCGGCTCCAATTCGCTCCGGGCAGCCCTGGCAATTTACCGCGGTTCAATCCGCGGCGGTTTCGGAAGTGCGCGTGCGCGTGCAGTCAACGCTCACTCCGAACAATGAAACCAGTTGGACCGATTTGCCGGGTGGCGGGCAGATGACCCACGTGGACGCGAACTGGAGTTTGAATACGATGGATGTGCCGAGCGGCGTCCGATATTTCCGGGCAATCGCCTCGGCGCCCCGATATCAGGATTCCATTTCAACGTCCATTGGTCCGATCACCATCGAAGAAGGCCTCGCGCCTTTCGGAGATTTCAACTACCAGACGACCAGTCCGGCCCGCACTGGAACGCCCTGGATCTTCACGATTATTCAACGCTCTCTGTTTTCGGGTTTGCGTCTGCGCGCTCAATCCAGCGCAACACCGGCCGACGAAACGAGCTGGCGCGATTTGCCGGGGGGCGGGCAAATGGGACACCTCGATGACATCTGGACCTTAACGACCGCAGACCTTCCCGCGGGAACTCAATCGTTTCGCATCGTTGCGTCAGCGCCCGGTAATTCCGATCGAATCTCGAGCGCGCTGGGGCCATTCGCGATCGGGGCGCCTCTGCCTGTCGTGACCAAAATGATCTCTGGCAAGGGTCAGACCTATTCGTTGGCGAGCCTTCCGGAAACGCAGGATCCCACCATGCTCATTGTTCAAGCGCATATCGATGCCTCGGTATTTTGGATCACCGATCCGAACCGCGCCGTGCAGATCATTGTCGCCGCCATGACTATAGCGGCCGAGCAGTATTCTTCAGCCCGGCTCACGATCGACGCGGGTCAGAGCCTGATCACACCCGGGCTCAATGTCGGCCCAAACAGTTCGCTCGTGCTGAAAGGAACAATCAACGGAGATGTCAGTACGGTTTCATCACTCATCGCTCCAAATGGAGCGAGCCTGATCACCAATGATGGCGGAAGCGCGATTAGCCATGACGGTGGCAGCCTCACCGCCAACTGGAGCAGTGGCAGCCTGATCTCAACGGCCGCGCCCATAGTTGGGAACGACGGACACAGCCTCATTTCGAATGATGGAGGGAGTCTCATCAGTAATGACGGTGGAAGCTTCAAACCCCAGGGGTTGACTGGGAACAAAACGCCGCCGCCGCCGGCTGAACGACGTCGAGTTTCTCTGGCGAGCGCCGCCGCAAGCTCGGCGATCGCACCGGTGACCGGAGTAATGACGATCAACGGCAATCTCAATCTCGCGCCGGCGACGGCGCTCTCGATTGCAATCGCAGGCACGAACAGCGCCAGCAATGGAATTCAAGATTACGATCAGTTGCTGGTCAGCGGACGCGCCGATCTGGGCGGAGTAATCGGATTTGGTCTCTTCGATGCGGGGAATGTGGCGAATGCGGCGGGCGCATTTCAGCCGTCCGAAGGCGCCACGTTCGATGTCGTTGTTGCCAATCAAATCGTGACGCACCATCTATTGGTCCGTGGACCCATCTGGGGGGACGGGTTGCACTTCAACTGGAGTGTTGTGAATCGCTCTGATGGCAAAAAGGCGTTGCGCCTTGTCGCAGTTCGCATCGCGCCGCCGCTCATTATTCAAAAAACCGGAAGCGCGCTGCAACTCGCGTACCCCACGAACTTCCAGGGATACGTGGTACAAACCGCCTCGTCGTTGAATTCCTCCAACTGGACGACCTTTGCCACCAACACCAACCGAATTGATCTTAAGCCTGCGAGCACGTCTGCATTTTTCCGCCTGTCGAAGCAATAGCCAACCACGGACCGCTCCATAGCCGCAGGCTATGGGCGCGATGCAAACAAAGTATTGGCCGATCTCCTCTCCGCGAAGGAAGATCTCACTGATGTTTACAAAAGATTGCGAAATTCAAGCCAACGAAAGGAAGATATGTCTATCGGAACCATTTTAGTAATTGTGCTGATTCTGATGTTGATCGGCGCAGTCCCCGCCTGGCCTCACAGCAAGGGTTGGGGCTATTATCCGAGCGGCGGACTGGGCCTGGTTGCAGTTATTCTACTCATCCTGATTTTGCTGGGTAGAATTTAAGCGGCTGGGGTAAACACCCCATAGTTTCCGCAAAGTATTTCTGCTTATTATACCACTCGTGAACTCTAAGCACTTTGTAATAACAGAGCGTCAGATCTCGCCGGCCAAGGATTCAGGCCAACCTGGAGGTAATCCATGTCACTGATCTCTCTCGTCGTCACTCTAATCGTCGTCGGCGTGTTACTCTGGCTGATCAATACCTACATCCCGATGGACGGGAAGATTAAGAAAATTCTCAACATCGTCGTGGTGATCGTCGTGGTCCTGTGGCTGCTCTCCGTGTTCGGAATTTTGGGTCACACCGGAGCTATCCGGGTTCCGCAGGTACGGTAGGAGACCGCGGAGGGGCGGCGCCAGGCCGCGGACCAGGGGTGGATCACCCCATAGACAGCAAGGCCACGAAGATGAATGATTAGAACCTCAAGGTGA
>JBDTOW010000714.1:0-3330 GCA_039933075.1 Verrucomicrobiota bacterium
ACATGCCGTTCGTGCAGACATAGACAATCCGGCGCTGTTCGAGCAAACCAGCTATCAGATCTTCGATCTTCGGGTAGATCAGCGGTTCGCCGCCGCAAATGGAAACCATCGGCGCGTCACACTCGGTGGCGGAGGTCAAGCAGTCTTCCAGACTCATCATGTCCTTGAGGCTGGTAGAATATTCGCGGATGCGTCCGCAACCGGTGCAGGTCAAGTTGCAGGTGTGCAGCGGTTCAAGCTGCAGCACCAGCGCAAATTTCGGGGTGCGCAACAGCTTATGTTTAACGATATGACGGGCGATTTTCGCCGTCAGCGCCAATGGGAAACGCATAGAATTTTAGTGGACTCGAGTTTGGATCGGGGAAACCTTGGCAATCGCCACGGGCGTCGCGGGTTGCACTGAATCATTGGGAGATCGCGGCGGATCTGCCTTCAGAAATCCAGGTATAAGAAAGGTCGCCGGAGAAACACTTCTCGACGCGTTAATCCCGCTACATCCCGTCCCCACGAGAATAAGCATGAGGCCACACGCCAATCGCCGGAAAATCCAGGTCAGACTCATTTTGGCAGTATAGAACGGGCGAAACTCTTGGCAACCCCTAATTCTGCTTTGAGAGAACTCGCACCTTTGAGGTTCGATCCTTCCATGAAAGTCTTTGCAGAACAAAAAAAAAGGAGCGACATGCATCCAGGTTTAATCTTACTTTGTGCCTGGTATGCCGAAACTGCGCGAAGGGATAATTGCCGCTCTATGGACTCCGACCGATGAGAAAGGACGCCTGCGGGTCCGGGACATGGAAAACAACCTGCGTTTCATCTGCGGCAAGAACGTCGATGGAATTATGGCGCTTGGCAGCACCGGAGAGTTTTTGCACCTGGACGTGACACAACGAAAACAACTACTGGAACTGGCTGTTGCGAATGCAGGCACGGTTCCAGTGATCGCAAACATCAGCGATATTCGCCCGGCGATCGTGGCGGATTTGGGCCGCTTTGCTGGAGGCATAGGGGTGACTGCTGTCGCGTTGCTAACCCCCTATTTTTACCCGGTTGCGCAGGCTGATTTGGTTGAATTCTTTGTGCGCGCGGGCGAAGCCGTCAACCTTCCGCTGTTTTTATACAATTTTCCGGAGCGCACGGGCAATCGTATCGAGCTTGAGACAGTCGCCGCGGTTGCCGATCGCCTGCCGCTCGTGGGAATCAAGCAGAGCGGGGCCGGGTTCGAATATCATCGGGAATTGGTTGCCCTGGGCCGCGAAAAGAACTTCGTGGTGTTGACAGGCGCGGACACGCGAATCCCCGAGGCGATGGCCATGGGTGTGACCGGGTGTGTCAGCGGGTTGGCCAATGCCGTGCCCGACCTGGTGGTCGAGATTTTCAACGCGACAAAAGCAGGCAAGAAGTCCGACGTAGCCGCCGAGCGGATGCGCACGGTCGGAACGCTGGTCGAGCGTCTCGAATTCCCGCTGAACGTCGCGGCCGCAATGGAAGCGCGAGGGTTGCCGGTGGGCTACCCCAAGTCGATGGTTTCTCCCAGCACAAAAACGCGCCACCACCAGCTTGTTTTGGACCTTCGACAGTTATTCGAGGAATGGAAATTGATTTGAAGAAGCGACCGGCAGCGGCGACATTCGCGTCGCCAGTTTCGCCCAGCTACAAATGGTGGGTGGTATTCATGCTCTGGTTCGTTTGTTTCTTCAATTACGCCGACCGCGTCGCTCTATCCGCCGTCTTTCCCCGGCTGAAGGAAGAGTTTGGTTTCGATTCGTTTCAACTGGGCTTGATCGGCTCGGCTTTCATGTGGGTTTACGCGGGAGCGGCGCCCATCGCGGGTTTCATCGGGGATCGTCTGCGCCGGAGGGATTTGATCCTTGGCGGTTTTTTTTTCTGGAGCGTCATCACCGTCACGACGGGTTGGGCGAGGACGTTCTGGCAGTTCGTCACCATCCGCGGATTGGAAGGGTTCGGCGAAGCTTTCTATTTTCCTGCTTCGATGTCGCTGATCAGCGATTATCATGATCGGCGAACCCGGTCGCGCGCGATGTCCCTTCATCAATCGAGCGTTTATATCGGGACGATTGCTGGCGGGGCGCTCGGCGGATTCTTCGCCGAGTATTACGGCTGGCGCACCGGTTTCTATGTCTTTGGCGGCGCGGGGATGGTGATGGCTCTCGTTTTGTACTTTGTTCTGCGCGAACCGCGCCGCGGTCAATTGGAGGTCGAAGGGGCGCAAGAGACGTTTGGCAAAGAGCCTTCGGTGAGCGAGGTGTTGAAAGAGTTTTTTCGCACTCCGACGGCGTTGATACTCCTGCTCGTGTTCGTCGGCGCCAATTTTGTGGCAATGACATTTCTTACGTGGATGCCGACTTTTCTGTTCGAAAAGTTTCGACTCCGGCTGGCGATGGCCGGCCTTGCGGGCACCGTCTTTATTCAACTGGCCAGCGCGGTGGGAGCACCGTTGAGCGGCTTTTTGTCGGATCGATTATCCCAGTGGCACCCGGGCGGTCGAATGATGCTGCAGGCGGCCGGCCTGATTCTGGGTTCGTCGTTTATCTTTTTGTCGGGAACCACGCGCGACGTGGGCACGCTCATGCTGGCGATGACCATCTTCGGGTTTAGCAAAGGGTTTTATGACGCCAACATTTTCGCGTCTGTTTACGATGTGGTACATCCGCGGGCGCGGGCCACCGCGGTGGGGATCATGAACGCGGTCGGTTGGGTGGGCGGCGCGCTGGCGCCGGCAACGATCGGTTGGATTGTTTCGCGCGGCGGAGCGGGCAATGAAGTGGAAAACATGAGCAGTGCCATAGCGTTTGGCGGCGTTATCTATCTTGGCTGCGCCCTGTTGCTCATCGTCGCAATCCTATTCTTCGCCAAACGCGATGTGGTTCATCACTGGGGAGGTTATCGGTAAAACCTCACCCATACTCGCCGAAGCTCAGCGCCCGCGGAACACCCAGAGTTAGGCCGCAACGCGCTAACGTAAAAAGAGCAGAATTCAACAGAAGGCAACGAAGCGAACGAAGACAGAAAGACTTGAGACAGCCATTAATCCTGAAAAAAGCCGTTGAAACCGCGAAATACGCGAACCACACGAAAGCAGAGCGGATTAGAGAGAAAACCCGATTCACCCAACGGGAGAACGACTTATCCGGAACAATGCAGTGAAACCGCTAATCGACGCTAATAAACGCGAATCAGAACGAGGCCTGGTCGGCCTTATCGGCTGTCTCGGTTGTCTCGGTTGGTTCACTCAACGGTGAACAGGATCGCAGCCCAAAGACACGCAGGAAACACCTGTTATTAGCGTCGATTAGCGTTCATTAGCGG
>JBDTOW010000715.1:0-3329 GCA_039933075.1 Verrucomicrobiota bacterium
TCTCCCCTCGGGCGGCCATGATGCCGCGCGTCATGCGTTCTTCATACAGAATGCCCGAGTAGGTCGTGCCCGCTTCAAAGTCAGCTTGGTAACCACCCACCACCCAACCGGCTGGATCCAGCACCTTGCTCCGATACTGAATGCCGGAGTTGGCAAAACCTTTGTCGTTGTTGGCGGTGATGCGATAAGAGCAACGCAGTTCAAAATCTGCAGTTGAGCCGTTCGTCCAGATCAGAAAGGTGTTTCCTTTGAGCGGATTCTCGGCTGTGGTCTGGCCGATGATCGCGCCGTCCTTCACCGACCAAAGCTGGCGATTGCCATCCCAGCCGGTGAGGTCTTTGCCGTTGAAGAGGGATTGAAAGCCTTCCTCCACGGCGGAAGCTTGGAGGGCAAACGCGACGCAAACGGCGCTCGCGGACAGGGCACGACGAGTGAGATGGTTCATTGTTGGATGGGTTGACGGATTACTTGATGGTTCGCTTCAAAAACTTCAGGCCTTTCACCGCGATTTCGTCGCGCGTAGGTTCCATCTTGCGCCAAATGGCCGCGGCGCGCGCGATCACTTTGACATCGGTCGTGAACGATTCGATCACGACATCGCCCTTGTAACGGATGGCTTTTAGCGCCGCTGCGATGGGTTTCCAGTCAATATGGTCGTTGCCAGGTGTGCCGCGATCGCTTCCACAGGCGTGGAAATGACCTAGCCATTTGCCCGCCTTGCGTATGGCTTTGCCCTGGTCTTTTTCCTCAATGTTCATGTGGAACGTATCGAGGTGAAGTTTGAGCGCCGGACTGCTGACGTCTTTGAGCATCCTTAGACCCTGATCGCAAGTGTTGATGAAGTCGGTTTCGAAACGATTGAGAGGTTCGAGGCAAACCTGGCGGCCCTTTTTCGCCGCATAATTACACAGCGTCTTGAGATGCTTGACCACCGTGTTCCATTGCTGCTTGTATTCGTCCTCGGGCACGGCGTCGGCACGGCCAACCGCCGAGTAAACCGGGCCGATGAGACTCGGACAACCAAGCACGACCATCTGGTCGATCAGTTTCATCATGTAATCCAACCCGGTTTTCTGTTGCTCGGATGTTCCACGTAAGTCGCGATCAGGCCCCATGCAAGCGCAGGCGGAGCCACAAACCAAATCGTGCCGGTCGAGTTCAGCTTTCACATGCGCAGGGTCGATGTGCGACGGATCTTCAATTGGGATCTCGATGGTTTCAAACCCCCATTTCTTGAAGCGGGGGAAAAGTTTGGTGCTCTCGTTCGTAAAGGGAGAGGTAAACAAAAAGGTATTAATGCCAAATCTCATAGTGGAATTTTCCAACAGGCTAATCAAACAACGGAAACTGTCAAAAGAGATTTTCCGCAGATTGGTCGCAACGCCCCTGTGGCGCCAAACTCTCGCGGAAGATTGGGGCAAGGAGGCGTGGTCGACTCGACTCTGGAATCCGGAGGTCAGGCGAGACGCCTGACCTACATTTATTGGATTGGGGTACGGGGAACGGCTTGATGCACCCGGTGAAGATCCCGGTCGGTTCCGGGAATGGCTGGCTGACTCTGAATCCAGCCCTTCATTCGGGAGATCGCCATCGTATTCGGTTCGAGCCATTTCCAATACTCCACGTGCCCATCGGCAAAGCTAAAGTTGCAGCCACGGTTATGCCGGATGGCAGGGAAATCTATCCAGCGCCAGACCCCTGGTTGAGTGATCACAAAGCGTGCGTTTTCGATGCTGCCTTCGTGCTCGTCGACAAACACCAACGCTTTGACGGGAGGCGGATCTTTGATTTGCGACAGGAAATGCCAGCACGACCGATCATCCGGGTCGGGAATATCGTTCAGATAAGCGTTCATCGAGAAACTTCGCACACGCGGGAGTTTGCCGATATCGCGCACGGTGGAACGGTCCGTCGGACATTTGTAAATTCTTACCGCCTGATTGTACCGAAACAGAACTCCGTGTTCGATATTCGAGGTGGTTGTGTCCGTCCAGGCATTCCCGCGAATCCAAGTGGCGGAAGTGGCGACGAAGCCCGCACGACCTCCACCCACCGTCGTCGCGTTGGGCGGCAAGGCGTCGTTATTGTCATCGACGTACAAGTGCCAGCAGAGCTGAAGCTGTCGCAGGTTATTCAAGCAGGCGATCTGCTGAGCCTTCGATTTCGCCGTGGTGAGCGCCGGCAAGAGCATTGCCGCGAGAATGGAGATGATCGCGATGACCACGAGCAGTTCAATTAAAGTGAAAGCGGTCCACGGCGATTGGCAAGTGCCGCGACGTCTAATTATCAAAATCGTCCCTCCAGGGCATTGCCTCGCAAAACGGCGATTCTCATTTTGCGGAGCGCGGCTGTGTGCGAAGCAGTGCGAAGCACCAGCCGCAGCGCGTGGATACGCAGAGCCGCCCGGTCTGGTGCGGACGTGCTGCGGTTGGTCGATACGACACAACCGCGCTCCGGGTCACAAGGAGAACTCCGGCTCGAAAAGCATCGCTTTGCTTAATCGCGCTCATGGTTCAGATTGAATTCAAGCCTGTCGTTCTTCGGTGTGAGATTGATTTCGGATGTCGACAAGGGATTAAAACCTTGCGCGATAGAAAATCGACTGTTATTTGTTTTCTTAAATCTTGGTGCTTGAGCCGTTCTGCGGAATTATCCCGCAAATTACACGGTACCGAACAGGAGCCGAACGATGAAGAAAGTCGATTTCGCAATTGGGATTGGTGGTGAGGCCGGTCAGGGCATCGCTACACCCGGAGACATTCTTGCTCGCATTTTTGCCCGGCGCGGCCTCAATTTGAACGCGTACAACGCCTACCAATCCATTATCCGCGGCGGCCACACTTTCCTCACCATCCGGGCCAGCGACGGGCCGGTTCGCAGCATGGGGGACCGGTTGGACGTGCTGATTCCGCTCAACCAGGATACGATGAATCGCCATCTCAGGCTCTTGAATGCGGGCGCCTGCGTCATCTATGATGGCGACAAGCTAAAACCCGGCGCCGCTGCCGAGGGCGTTCAACTTTGTCCGATGCCGATGAAGCAACTGTGCGGCGCCAATAAGCTGGGCGCGAACACCGTGGCGATCGCCGCGACGCTGCAAATGCTTGGAATCGAGTTCCAACCCCTGGAAGAAGTCCTCACCCGCCAGTTTAAACGAAAAGGCGACGCCGTCATCGCCGAGAACGTAAACATCGCGCGGGCTGGCTACGAATATGCCGCGACGAATTTCAAGTCGTTCCCTTTCAAAGCGCCAAAGCTGGGCAAGGGCCAGGCGGTATTGACCGGCAATCAGGCGACAGCGCTGGGCGGCGTTGCCGCAGGAGTAAAGT
>JBDTOW010000716.1:0-3328 GCA_039933075.1 Verrucomicrobiota bacterium
GTCGCGACGTCCTCGAATCGATCCTCGATCCGACTAAAGTGGTTTCCGAACAATACCAGAACACGACCTTGCTCCTGGCAAATGGCGACGATGTGACCGGGCGAATCGTGGAAGAGAACAACAACAAGATTGTCGTCGTCATCGATCCGCTGAAACAGACTCAGCGGGAGCTTAAGAAGAGCGAAATCAAAGCGCGCCATCCTTCCAAGGTGTCTCCGATGCCGGAGGGCCTGGTAAACATTCTGTCGAAGGAAGAAATTCTGGATCTGGTCGCCTATTTGGAGTCGAGCGGAAAATCAACCGCCGCGGCGTTCATCGGCGGCAAGTGATCACGAACAAATCGAAAATCAAGAATGAACACCGTCACGTCTCTTAAAACCGTCACCAAAAAAGTTCAAAGCCTCGTCGAAACCGCGCTGGCCGCGACCGGCGGCCTGCTCCGCCTCGCGCCTTGCTGGGTGCCGCGCTCCTTCCTCCAACCCGGCAAACGTCTCAAGCTCCATCCCGACGACCTGTACGCCTACGGCTTGAATCGCGGAGGCATCGACGAACGCTGGTTCGCCTCCACCACGCCGTGCGCGAATGAGAATCGCACGCCCGATGAAGGCCTCAGTTACATCGTAGCCGGCAAACAGCGTTTCACTCTCCAGCAAGCCGTGGCCGAATGCGGCGCCACGCTCATCGGCAAAAAGATTTGGGGCAAATACAAGAAGTGGCCGGTCTATTCGAAGTTCTTCGACAACATGGGGCCAATTCCGCATCACATGCACCAGAACGCCAAACAGGCGAAACTGGTCGGTCAGGAAGGCAAGCCCGAGTCCTACTATTTCGCTCCGCAGCACAACAACGTCGGAAACAACTTCCCTTACACGTTCATGGGCCTCGAACCCGGCACTACGAAGCAGCAAGTCCGGCGCTGCCTCGAAAACTGGAACAAGGGCGACAATGGCATCCTTGATCTCAGCCGCGCTTATCGTCTCAAACCTGGCACCGGCTGGCTAATACCGCCCTGTATCCTGCACGCGCCCGGCTCGCTCTGCACCTACGAACCGCAATGGGGCAGCGACGTCTTCGGAATGTACCAGAGCCTCGTCGAAGGGCGGGAAGTCCCGTGGAGCCTGCTCGTGAAAGACATGCCCAAAAGCAAACACCACGATCTCGATTTCATCGTTGACCAGCTCGATTGGGAAGGAAACCTCGACGAGAACTTCAAGGACAACCATTACCTTGAACCCGTCCCCGTCGCCGACACGCGGACCGAAGGCTTTGTCGATCGGTGGGTTGTTTACGGCAAAGTTCATAGCGAGCAACTTTTCACTGCGAAGGAACTCACGGTCGAACCCGGCGTCAAAGCGACTATCAAAGACACCGGCGCTTACGGGCTCATCTGCGTGCAAGGCACCGGCAAGATTAACGGCCAGCCCTTGAATAGCCCGAAACTCATTCGCTTCCACGAACTGACCGAGGACGAATACTTTTGCACCGAAGACGGCGCGAAGAATGGAGTGACCTTCGAGAACACGAGCGAAACTGAACCACTCGTCTGCCTCCGCTACTTCGGGCCAGAAGTAAATCCGGATGCGCCGCAGATGGGGGCATACAAAACGAACAAGTTCAACTGAGAGCGGCAGCGCCGCCGGGCCAACGTTCAGCGGCACTGCTGTGCCGCATCCACCAAGCCTTGACATGTTTAGCGCAGAGCGCGTCCACGTAGCGCAGATTGGCAATCTGCCGTATCGCCGATTGGTAATCGGCAGAGCGTCCGAAAGTTCGAGCGCAGTTTGCCCGAGCATCAGAAGGAGAAGCACCATCAATTCTTGAAAAATCCATTCGCCATTTCGATTGGAGCCAGCGAAAATGCCGGGGTCATGCAGCCACCCATGCCACCTGATAAAGACAAAGAAAAAACATCGCCCCCGACGCGAATGACGAGTACCGAGCCGAACTTCACCGGCACACCCCAACCCATCAGCGAATTCACGTGCCGGGCCGACTTCCCCCAATGCACGCGCGGCGTTTACGTCGACATCCGCGGCTTTGCGGGCGTCGTCGTGGACATCGTCAATCAGTCTATCAAAGTGCGTTCGCCGGAAGGCATCACGCAGAGTTTCAACGCCAACCGTCTCAAGACGCTCTACGCGCCGCCGGACCGCTCCGAGCCGGCACCCATGACGATAAGCATTGAGCGTCCCAAACCCATCGCCGAGCCGGCCCGCCCCAAGCCCGTAGAACCGCCGCGCGTTTACATCGCCGCCCCCGACTTCACCGCGCCCGTCCTGCCGATCAACGACTACGCGGGCCGGCCCGACTTCCCCAAGTGCGCCTACGGCAAACACGTGGACATCGTGGGCTACACGGGCGTGGTGGTGGAGATCGTGAAAGGCTCGCTCAAGATACAATCCGCGACCGGGGCCACACGCAGTTACAACAGCGACGTGCTGAAGAAACTTTACGGCAAGGGCTGAGTTACGGTCCAGCCTTTGCTGGACCCTCATTGTTAGCTGCCTGTTTTATGAGCGGACCTCGATACCCCACACCGATGACTTTCCACCCATTCGTCCCGCGCTCAAGCTGATAAGTCCAACGTCTTCCGGTCTCCGACCTATCGGCGACCTCGAGCAGCGCTTCGTGAGGAGTCTCTGACCTGATTGTTCGAATCCGACCCACAAGCATTTCCCACAAATGTGAGCGCGCCCAGGAATCAATTCGTCGCCATCCGCGACCTGCCCGCAGAATGAAATTCTGCGACAGAGCACAACGCGGCGAAGCCGCCATCAAAGGAGCGCGGCGTTTTACGCCGCTTCGACGCCCGAAGTTCCACAGGCCGTGAAACAAGACGAGGGGTTGCAGAACTCGAACGGGTGAAGTGGCGTAAACGCTGTAAACGCCGCTCCGGCACGGTCGCAAAAATCGTGGCGACTTGCTGCGATTTCGGATGATGGTAAGATTGCCAATCTGCGGTACGCAAAGCCCTTGGTTGCAAATATCTAAAGCCAATCGTTTCGCTAAAATGCTTTCGTAAGCGCGTGACATGATTACAATGCGCGCATGTCCCCGGACTCGACGCGAACCACCGCCGCCTGGCACGGACGACTCATTCTGCTCGGCGGTCTGGCCGGTCTGCTGTTGATGACCACAGTTGGCGTGCTGCGGGCAGCGGAGCCCAAGGTTGCAGCGCAACAAAATCCTTTTGAAGGCGGGCATTTCACGTTGCATCGTGGCGATGTTGTCGCGTTGCTGGGAGGGGCGGATGTAGCGACAGCGCAGTACGCTGGCCACCTGGAGGCATTGCTCGCGGCGAAGTATCGCAGCAAGTCGCCACGATTTT
>JBDTOW010000717.1:0-3322 GCA_039933075.1 Verrucomicrobiota bacterium
CTCCTTGGGGCGTGCATTGATCCGGAGGCGGCGAGTGGGAGGGCTATCGGGTTCGTGAGTCGAAGGGCTCCCCGGACTCACGCGTTTGGTTGTCGGAAATCATCAGGTTTGATCAGGGCTCTTCCGAGACTCGCCGTACCCAAATACGATTAATTCAATGGCAGTCGAGCCGCAGCCGCGCCACATAGGCCCCATCCACGCCGTCCTGAAAAGGAAGCAACTCGCGTTCGATTTCCAATTTGAAATCGGGGTGTTCGCGCAAAAACTCTTTGACGACTTCTTTGTTCTCCTGCGGCTCCAGGCTGCACGTGCTGTAAACCAGTCTGCCGCCGGGTTTCAGCCGCGGGGCGGCGCTTTGAAGCAGTTCAAGCTGGGTCGCGCGCAACCGCTCGATTTCCTCGGGACGGATCCGCCATCGCAAATCAACCCGGCGCCGCATCACACCACTGTTGGAACACGGCGCATCGATCAGAACCTTGTCAAAGTGCGGGGCAGGGGATGGGGACAGCGAAGAACTCTCCGGCAACTCTCCCACGACACAGGCGATGCCCAGGCGAACGCAGTTTTCCTTTAGCAACTCCAAGCGTTCGGGTGAAGTGTCGCGGGCGACGATACGTCCACGATTCTCCATGAATTGGGCAATCAAGGTAGTCTTGCCTCCGGGAGCCCCGCAGTAGTCGAGCACGGTTTCACCCGGTTTCGGCTCCAGGGCATGCACCGCGAGCAAAGTGCTTGGATCCTGCACGTAAAACAATCCCTCCCGAAAACTCTTGAGCATCGCCAGCGGCGGATGCGATTTGAGTTCGAAAATCAAATTCCCACCCGTCCAATCACGCCGAAAGAAGTCGTACTCCACTCCCTCGTTTCGCCATTCCTCCGTCAGCCTTTCCGCGCCGTTCTTCAGGGTATTCAGTCGCGCATAGTTCTTCGGTGGCGTGTTGTTCATTTCCAGGAGACGCCGGGTTTTCTCTGTGCCCCAGCGTTCGGTCCACCGTTCCACCAACCAGGCAGGATGCGAGAATCCCAGATGCGGCTGTTGAACCTTCAATTCTTCGAGCAGTTTTCTGGTTGGCTCGCGTTCTCGCGCATAGCTGCGCAGGACGGCATTAATGAAACCCGCTTGTGCTCCGAAGCCGAGTCGCTTGGCGATCTCGATTGTTTCAAAGACGGCGGCGTGGTCGGGAATGCGGTCCAGCCAGAACATCTGGTAAAGGCCGAGCCGCAGTAAGATCTGCAGGCCGGATTTTTGAGGCCGCCCTTTGGTTTTGCGATCGACGAGCCAATCGAGAGTCGCTTGCCAGCGGACCACGCCGTAGGCCAGTTCCTGGATGAGACCGCGATCGACTGGGGAAAGCGCCGTTCCTGATGATTCTGCCTCGAGCAGATGTTCGACATAGTCGACCCCAGCTTCCCGCCGCCGCAGGATATGAACGGCAATTTCTCTTGGATTTTGTCCACGCACGACCTAATAATGATACTTGGTCAATTTGGTGCGAGATTTTTAGATGTTTTATGAAAGAAGAGTTCGAGAAAATGGTCACGGCCGGGAAGTTGAACCGGCAGCATGTCGAACCGCTGGTCCAGTTGGCCACGGGTGGTTATTGCGTTCATCGCAGTTGGGGTTGCGGTAAAATCACCACGGTGGACACGGTGTTCGGCCGGCTCACCATCGATTTTCAGTCCAAACCAGGCCATACGATGGACCTGGGTTTCGCGGCCGAATCGCTGAAACCGATCCCTGGCGACCATATCCTTGCGCGGAAAACCTCCGAATTGAGCGCGCTTCGCCAGATGGCCGCGCTGCATCATCTCGATCTCATCAAACTGGTTTTGAAAAGTTTTGGCGGCCGGGGAACGGTCGATCAGATCCAGCAGGTCCTCGTGCCGGATATTATTACCGAAGACTGGAAAAAATGGTGGGAGATGGCGAAACGCGAGCTCAAGAAGGACGGGCATTTTGTCGTGCCGCTGAAAAAATCCGAACCAATCATTTATCAGGAGCAGCAAATCTCCCTGCAAAACCGCTTTCTCACGGATTTTCGCAATGCGAAAGGGCTGAAAATTCGACTCAGCGTCGCTTGTGAGATTCTGAAAAACCTGGATGACCTCACCGACAAGACCGCTACGGTGGCGGAGGTGTTGAACCTGCTCAATGCAGAGATCAGCACCCATCAACGCACTCAGCCCGCGCTGGCGCTCGAAGCCATCTACGTTCGCGACGAAATCCGCGACGCGTGCGGAATCCCGCCCCAGGACGGGGCCGTCACCGCGAATGGCGTGTGGTCGCAGAATATTCGCGTCGGCCAAATCCTGGAACAGATGCCGTCGGCCAAGCACAAACGGGCGTTGCAATCTTTTAAGGAGGCCAACCCCTCGCTCTGGCATGAGGCGGTGCTCGCCGCCCTTAACTCCGTCTCTGCCAAGATATGCAGCGAGTGCACACACATGCTGATTGAGGAAGGGAAGCTGGAGCAACTCAAGGAACTGCTGGCCCGTTTGATCAGCCAACACCAGGCGAGCACCGAATTGCTCCTCTGGCTCGCCAAGGAACGGTCGGACACTTTCGCCGACATCCTCGGCCCCGAGGTCTTTCGGGCGATGCTCACCGCCATGGAACGCGACCAGTTCAACGAAAAAAAATCCAACCGCCTCCGCGATTTTATTCTCGACGATCAGGAGTTGCTCGTCGAACTGATCGAATCAGCCGACATCGAGGTTATCAAAGACCTCACCCGCGCCTTGCAGCTTTCGCCCAGCTTCGATGACATGGACAAGCGCTCCCTGCTGGCGCGCATCGTCAAGCATTTCCCCGCGGTTCAACCCATGATCTCGGGAGAGCACACCAAGCAGGAATCGACCTTGATTGTATCCTGGGAAAGCCTTGAACGGCGGAAGGAAGAATACAACGATCTCGTAAAGAAGAAAGTCCCCGCTAACTCTAAAGAGATCGCGATCGCCCGCAGCTATGGTGACCTGCGCGAAAATCATGAGTACAAAGCGGCGAAGGAGATGCAGAAGCTGCTGATGCGACGAAAGGCCGAGTTGGAAATTCAGCTCGGTCAGTCGCGCGGCACCGACTTCCTCAATCCCAAGACCGATGCGGTGAATATTGGCACGAAAGTCAGCGTCACCGATCTGAATACACAACATTCGGAACAATTTGCAATACTCGGTGCCTGGGATTTCGATATCGAAAAGGGCCTAATCAGTTACCTGACCCCAATGGCACAGGCGTTACTCAACCGGAAAGTCGGCGAGGAAGTTGAGTTCGACATGGACGGTGTCAAGAAAGGATATCGCATCGACGCGATTGAAGCGTACA
>JBDTOW010000718.1:0-3318 GCA_039933075.1 Verrucomicrobiota bacterium
AATTGACTCGACCGGATCTTGAACCGGCATGTCCACTCTGCCGCAAAGCCAGGAGAATTGAAAGCACCACCGATTGTCCGTCAAGCTTCCGGTGCAACATTTGCTCGTAACAACTCTCCAATTGAAAAGGTTTCACGCGGATTCCTGGTCGCTGAGGTGGGATCAACCGATGAGCCTGCATAAACCCTCATGCCCGTGATCTGCAAAAACAGATAATCCTCGACAGCCCCTCGCGCCCTGAGTTGACTGGGATCGTTCGCAAATCGGAAGGAACATTTATGCGCGTCGGAGTGTTAGCGCGGGGCGAGATCGGCCAATTGGACTGGGCGCAACGCCTCGGTTTTCATTCGATCGAATGGGTGCGTTTTGACACCAGTCTCGCCGGATCGCGGCGCGTTGAATGGAAACCTCACGCCGAAGAAATCCTCGCCGAAGCACGTGCACGCGATCTGCGCATCTCTGCCATCGCCGCTCTCTATGGGAATCCGCTCGATCCGCCGCAGACGGAATTCGCCCGCACCACGTTTCGACGCGCCATTGAAGTCGCGGGGCACATCGGCGTCAAAACGGTGGCCGGCTTTGCGGGCGCGGTCATCGAAACGGAGCTTAACGAACGCGGCGGCAATCTGGTCTACAAACCATTCGAGAATTACCTGCCGCAATTGCTCGCCTTTTGGGAGCCGCTGGCAAAGTTCGCCGCCGATCACGCGGTTCGCATCGCCTTCGAACATTGTCCGCAAGGCGCCTATCATCTGCCGGTCATGGGCTACAATATGCTCGGCCAGCCGGCGATGTGGGAACGGCTGTTTGACAGGACAAAATGCGAAAATCTCGGCATCGAATGGGATGCCAGCCATCTGATCTGCCAGTTCATCGATCCCGTGACGAACATTCATAAATTTGGATCACGAATCTTCCACGTGCACGCGAAGGACGCCTACATCAACCAGCGGTTGCTCGAAGTCTATGGAATCTGCCATCCCGGGGTTGCGGAGCATCGGATGGCTGGTTTAGGCCAGGCCAATTGGGCCGAGATCATCCATGCGCTGCTGCGCGCGGGGTACGATTCCGATCTGAACATCGAAGGCTGGCACGACCCCGTTTATCGCGACCATGACGCCGAACAACCGCCTGATGTCCGATCGCATGACGTGGATCGATTGGCGGGACGAAAACTCGAGGAAGCCGGTCTCCTGATCGCGAAGCGAACTTTGGAGCAATACACGGTTGGGACGGATTAAAACTCTCCCAGCGCTGCTGACAAACTCCGGCTCCTTCGCTATGCTGTGCACCATGAAAAGTCCATTTCCAGGCATGGATCCGTATTTGGAGACGGGGTGGGAAGATGTGCATCACCGGCTGACTCAATACGCGTGCGATACGCTGCAACTGAGTTTGCCAGACGATTTATGGGCACGCGTTGAAGAGCGGGTTTTCGTCGAAACAGATGCGGAGCGGAAGCGGCACATCGTGCCCGATACGTTCGTCTCGCGAGTGTACCCTCGCCCCGAACCCCAGCCCACGGAACTGAAGGAAGGCGGCCTGGCGATTGCGGAGCCGGTCGTCTTCGATTTGCACGACCTCGATATCACTGAGGGATACATCGCCATCATCGACCGCCACGGCGGCGGTGTTGTCACCGTGATCGAGTTCTTGAGTCCAACCAACAAGACCGGCGGCGCGGGCCAGGAAAAGTATCTGGAGAAGCAAGCAGAAGTGCTGCGCTCGAACGCGAGCCTCGTCGAAATTGATTTGGTGCGCGCCGGCCGGAGTATGCTGGCTTTGCCGCATTACGAAATTCCAATTCAGCATCGCGGCGATTATCTGGCCTGCATCAGTCCAGGCTGGAAACGAAATCGGCGCGAGCTCTACCCGATGCCGCTGCGCCAACGCCTGCCCATCCTGCCGATTCCACTTCGCAAGCAAGAGTCCGCGGTGCCGCTCGACCTTCAAGAGCTCGTGGACCAAGCTTACACCACCGGACGTTACGATCGGCTCGACTACGGTGTCGAACTTGATCCGCCGTTGTCGGTTGACAACGCTGCGTGGGCGGAGACGCTCCTGAAGGCGGCGGGAAAACGGTGAAGTCGTCGTGGCGGAAGAGTAATGGGGTGACATGTTGAACATGACACAAAGGGCGTGAGACGCTGAAGGCGTCAGTTGTTACTTTAGGAACTCATGTTCTCTTTGCGAAGTTGGAAGTCGAAGTCTACCCAATCACCTGTTGCTTGATTGCCTGGTAAATTTCAGTTGATTCCAGCTCCGATTTTGGCAGTTGGCCCGGTTGCTCCAGGATCAGAAGAGGATAATCGCCCGGGTGGGCCGGCCGTCGCCCGTGCGAGCCTTTGACCAGCGTCGCCTCGAGCGGAATCACGTCCATGAGCATCCGGAACCCGAGCTTCTTTTGCAGCAGGCGCCAGCCAATTTTGATCTGCGGAATCGTGAGTTTCGGATCGAGGAAGAGTTCTACCGGATCATAACCCGGCTTGCGGTGAATATCGACGCAGCGCGCGAAATCGGGAGCAACCCGATCATCGAGCCAGTAATAGTAAGTGAACCAGGCGCTCTCCGCCGCGACGGCGACAAGATCGCCGGCACGCGGATGGTTGATCCCCAACTCGGCCTGCTCGTCAGCGGCCAACACGCGCTCGATACCCGGCGTCTTTTCCAGCAAGCCACGAACTTCTCGTTCCAGCGACCGATCGTTGAGATAAACGTGCGCGACCTGATGATCGGCGACGGCGAATGCCCGGCTGGCGCCACAATCCAGGACTTCCAGCCCAAGTTCCTCCTT
Organism: Verrucomicrobiota bacterium; assembly: GCA_039933075.1. Taxonomy (GTDB): domain Bacteria; phylum Verrucomicrobiota; class Verrucomicrobiia; order Limisphaerales; family JACPZS01; genus JBDTOW01. The sequence goes on from JBDTOW010000718.1 coordinate 2,795, forward strand.
GATCGCGATCCAGTCTTTCTCCCGGAACATGCGATTCAGGTGAATGGGGATCTCGACTTCGGTGATCCCGTACTCGGAGAGGATGATGACTTCAACCGACTGCTTCCGGAAGAAATCGATCAGACCACCGACGATCGCATCGATCTGCAGCAGATCCCGCGCGATCGCCGGATGTTTGGGGCCGAGCCGCTGAAGGTTGTAATCAAGATGCGGCAGGTAAACCAAACTCAGCGTGGGATGATATTTGTTTTCAATCCACCTCGCTGACTCCGCGATCCATTGGGAGACGGCATCGGCAGAGCCCTGCGGAGTTTTCCTTCCCGCAGCCGGTCCCCAAAAACCGGGAAAGGGAAACTCGCCCAGATCCTTCTTGATCTCGTTGCGAATCGAGAAAGGCGCGGCGTAAATATCGAATACCTTGCGGCCATCCGCCGGATACATTGGCCGCGGGGTAATCGAATAATCGGCGGTGGAATACATGTTGTACCACCAGAAAAGTTTCGCGCAGGTGAACTTCGGATCGA
>JBDTOW010000719.1:0-3315 GCA_039933075.1 Verrucomicrobiota bacterium
GCAGAATCTTTGCTTTCTGGCAGAGCTGGTTCTTCGCTGTTTTCGAGTGGGATCAGATGGCCGGGAAACTCGCCTCAGAGAGTCCACTACGGCCAAGCGTTTCTGCCGGCACGCTTCACATCGCTTTGTGAACGCCCACCGCCCTCATATATTGCGCCCGCTCGAAAGCGCTGGGGTCGGAACAATTCTTGTGACTCAAGCTGCCTTTGAGCTGTTCGACCGACTCGTATTCGTGTTCGCTCATCCAGTTCGTCATCTCTTCTTCAATGACGCCAATACGGTCGATGCCGTGCCGCATGAGGACGGAACAAAGCATCGTCACGTCCGCGCCGGCCATGAGCATCTTGAGCGCGTCGGTGCCGCGATGAATGCCGCTCGTCGCCGCCAGGCTGGCGCTCAAGCGCTCGTACAGGATCGCAACCCAACGCAACGGCAGCCGCATTGCCATCGGCGTGCTGTAGAACACGTTTGGCTCTACTTCGAGCGACTCCAGTTCAATGTCCGGCTGGTAGAAGCGGTTGAAGAGCACCAGGCCGTTTGCGCCGTTCTCGTCGAAGCGCCGGGCCATGTTCGCGAAGTTGGTGAAGAACGGACTGAGCTTCACCGCGACCGGGATTGTGACCTCAGCCTTCACCGCCTTGAGCACGTCGATGTATTGCTGCTCGAGATCGGCGCCATCGAGCTTCATATCTGTCGGGACAAAGTAGAGGTTTAGCTCCAGGGCATCGGCGCCCGCCTGCTGAATCTGCTTGGCGAAACTGGTCCAGCCACTCGGCGTCGAGCCATTTAAGCTGGCGATGATGGGAATGGTGACCGTCGCCTTGGCTCTGGCGATATGTTTCAAATACGACTCCGGCCCGACGAATAGTTCGGCCGGGTCAGGGAAGTAGCTCAGGGCTTCAGGGTAACTTTCCGTTCCCTGGGTCGTGTTCTGATGCAGCTCGTAGCGTTCGTAGCGAATCTGCTCCTCGAACAGTGAGTAGAGCACGACCGCCGACGCACCCGCGTCCTCCATAAGTTTGATGTTGTCGAGGCTTTCGGACAGTGGTGACGCCGAGACGACGAGCGGCGTGCGCAGTTTGAGGCCCAGGTAGGTGGTTTTGAGGTTCATAAAGATCAGGAGTGGGTTGGTTGCGGTTTTGCTCCCCGCGCCGCCATATATTGATAAAGCTGCCAGCGCGTATCCGCGTCGAGTTGTGCTTGCTCGAAAAACTTCCGCGCCTCGTCCGGTTTGCTCTTGGTGAGCATCCGGAAGCGGTTCTCCAGGTTCAGGAACTGCTCGACTTTAATGCGCGGCGCCTGCGAATCGAGTTGGAGCGGGGTTTCGCCTCGCTCAATTCGGTCGGGATTGAAGCGGTAGAGCAGCCATTGGGCGGAATTCACCGCCGCCTTTTGGTTCTGCATCGCGGTGGTCATATTGATGCCGTGCGCGACGCAATGACTGTAGGCAATGATGAGCGCCGGGCCGTCATAAGCCTCGGCTTCAAGGAAGACTTTCAGGGTGTGCTCGTCTTTTGCCCCCATCGCGACACTTGCGACGTAGATATTGCCGTAAGTCATCGCAATCAGGCCGAGATCTTTTTTCGCCCCGCGTTTTCCGGCCACGGCAAATTTCGCCGCTGCTCCAGTGGGAGTGGCCTTGGACTGCTGGCCGCCGGTGTTGGAATAAACTTCCGTGTCGAGCACGAGCACCTTCACGTTGCGCCCGCTGGCCAAAACGTGGTCGAGTCCGCCATAGCCAATGTCGTAGGCCCAGCCGTCACCACCGATAATCCAGACGCTCTTGCGCACCAGGGTATCGGCGAGCGTCAGCAGGCGGCGCGCGTCTTCCGAATCGATAGCGGCCAGCTTTCCCTTCAATTCCACGACCGCTTCGCGTTGCTCGAAGATATCGGCTTCGTCTTTCTGTTCAGCGTCAAGAATCGTTCGAGCCAGTTGTTCCCCAATCTGCGAGGCGAGTCTTTGCAGCAGTTCCTCGGCGAACCCCCGCTGCTTGTCGAGCGACACGCGGAAGCCGAGGCCGAACTCCGCGTTGTCCTCGAAAAGCGAATTCGACCAGGCCGGGCCGCGGCCTTCCTTGTTTGTTGACCAGGGAGTTGTTGGCAGATTGCCTCCGTAGATGGACGAGCAACCGGTGGCATTAGCCACGAGCAGCCGGTCACCGAAGAGTTGTGTGAGAAGTTTGATGTACGGGGTCTCGCCGCAGCCGGCACACGCGCCCGAGAACTCAAACAGCGGCTCCAGGGTTTGCATCTCACGCACGCTGCCGAGCGGAACGCGTTGGCGATCAGGGTCGGGCACCGACAGGAAGAAATCCCAATTCGCGCGTTCGCTCTCACGCAGCGGCGGCTGCGGGCGCATGTTGATGGCTTTGAGCCGCGCCTCGGATTTGTTTTTTGCCGGGCAGACGTCCACACAGATGCCGCAGCCGGTGCAATCCTCCGGCGCGACTTGCAGTGTGTAGTTCAATCCTTTCCATTCCGGCAACCGAGCCTTGGTTGATTGGAACGTTGTTGGCGCGCTGGCCAGCGCGGCTGGCTCATAAACCTTGCTGCGAATAACCGCGTGCGGGCAGACGAACACGCACTTGCCGCACTGGATACAGACATCCGGGTCCCACACCGGAATTTCTGTCGCGAGATTGCGCTTTTCCCATCGTGCCGTGCCGGTCGGAAACGTGCCGTCCGCGGGCAATGCGCTGACGCGCAAATCGTCGCCGCGACCGGCGATGATGGGCCCGAGCACGTTGCGGACAAAAGCAGGGGCCCTGTCCGGAACTGGCGGCTGAATTTGAAACCGGCCGAGATGAAAACGGGCAGAGGAGTGTTCTGGTGATGAGTCCGCCTCGTTAGCTCGACGGCTGCTGAGCTCAGTCGGAACCTTCACCTCGCGGAGATGGGCCAGTGCGGTGTCCACGGCGGCAAGATTCATTGCCACGATTTCCTCGCCTTTCTTTCCATAGGTCTTGCGGATGGAATCCTTGATGGCAGCGATGGCGTCATCATGGGGCAACACGCCGGAGACGGAGAAGAAACAGACCTGCATCACGGTGTTGATGCGTCCGGCCATGCCACAATCGCGGGCCACCTTGCTGGCATCGATGACGTAGAGACGGGCGTTCTTTTCGATGAGGTGTCGTTGGGTGACTTCGGGGAGGCAGTTCCAAACCTCGTCTACGCCGCGCGGAGTATTCAAGAGCAGTGTGCCGCCACGAGCGAGTTTCTCAGTGACATCCATGCGGTCGAGAAAGAGCGGCTGATGGCAGCCGATGAACTTCGCCTCTGAGACGAGATAAGGCGACCGAACAGGCTTTGG
>JBDTOW010000720.1:0-3314 GCA_039933075.1 Verrucomicrobiota bacterium
TGGCAACCGCGACGATCGGAAGCCTGGTCGTACGCATTCCAACGATGGTGGTTGAAAACCGGGTTTCATCGGGGATTGGTCACGGTGAACGGTCGCTGGCCCGCCCAGCCCCACCATGTATTTTCATTTGTCAATCCTTGTCTGACGCAGGAAGAATTGATGGAGGCTCACAGTGTTTCCCTGACGCAGCAATTGTCGCTGCCAATGAGGCTGATCTACGTTGGTCGTTTGGAATCGGCCAAAGGAGCGGGCCGGGCCCTGGAAATTCTGGCTAGCCTTCGACCGATGGGTCTCTCGGCAACACTGGATTTGATCGGGGATGGCCCGGAACGCGCCGCGTTTGAAAAAAAGGCAGAGCAGCTCGGCGTCAAACACCTGACTACGTTTCATGGCTGGATGCCGCGAACGGCGCTGGTCCCGCTTTATGCCCAGAGTCATTTCATGATTCTTCCGTGCAGCAGCAGCGAAGGCTGGCCGAAAGTATTGAGTGAAGCGATGGCTTATGGAGTCATTCCGATCGCCGGCAACGTAAGCAGTATTCCGCAGCTTCTCGAAGCGTTCGGTGCTGGCCGGGCGATTGAGCCGGAGAATGTCAAAGCATTTTGTCTGGCGATTCAGGACTATTACCGCAACCCGGCCGGCTGGAAGGGCGAGTCGGCGAAAGCGGTTAAAGCCGCGGCATCGTTCACATACGATCGTTATTTGGAAGCCGTGCGGAAGTTGCTGGGATTAACCAGGAATTGTGAAGTTTAGATCTTTAGCGCCCGCACCGGACGACAATCCACGAACTCCACCCGCTCAGGCCAGGCTGAAGTTCTGGGCGGTGGTGCTTTTTCTTGCCGCACACGCGATTCTCGGGCCGTTGATGAAGCTATCGAGTACGGTCGGTACCGTTCACGCACTGGCGACGGTTTTCGTTGGGATTTTTCTGGCACTCACGACCCGGCAAATCGCCACCGTTGCCTGCGTCGGGGCCTACATTGTAGGTTCGGAAGTATTTTGGCGCATTTCGAAAGCTCAAGTCTTTTGGGAGATCGGAAAATATTCGACTTCCATGATTTTTCTTGTGGCGATTGTGCGCTTCGCGAAGACGAAGCATATCGCTATTCCGGTCGCTTTTTTCCTCTTGCTGATTCCCTCGGCCGTGCCTTCCTTCATTGGGCTCGATCTCAGTGAGGCAAAAGAGAGAATCAGCTTTAATCTTTCCGGTCCGTTCTCCCTGGCAGTTTGCGCGTGCTTTTTCATCGACTTACGGTTCACGCGGGAACAGCATTTGCGGCTCCTGATAACGATGATCGGGCCTCTGATTGGTTTGTCGTCCCTGGTGCTTTATTCCACGGCCACAGCTTCCACTCTGGAATTCACCGGCAATGCTCGAGGCGTAAACCTGACTACCAGTGGCGGGTTCGGTCCCAATCAGGTTTCTGCCATGTTAGGATTGGGAACCGTCCTGGCCTTCCTTATCGCGCTGAATCAGACGACCACGCTGAAACTCAAGTGCCTGATGTTTTGTGCAATGCTGCTCTTTGCGACCCAGAGCGCCCTTACTTTTTCGCGAACCGGAATCTACCTGGCGGGCGGAGCAATCCTCCTCGCCGCCTTCTACTTGTGGCGTGATCCGCGGATGCGTTTCACACTTGGAATCATGTTGGCGGCTTCGATCCTCGCGGCGACTCTGTTCGTGGTACCATTTCTAAATCATTTTACGGGGGGTGTCCTGAGCGAACGTTTCAAGGACACCGATCCGACCGGTCGCGATCTAATCTTGAAGGCGGATCTGTACACGTTCCTCCAACACCCCGTTTTTGGGGTCGGTGTCGGCATGGCCGCCACTTATCGACAACTCTTTTTCAGCCGAGCCATTGAAGCCCACACCGAGTTCTCGCGGCTTCTGGCTGAACACGGGGTATTCGGGTTGTTTGCACTTGTTCTTATGTTCTCGATGGCCTGGACAGCGATGCGACAGGTGCGGTCGCCGGGAGCCAAAGCAATTGTGGCCACGACGCTCGGCTGGAGCTTTTTGTTCATGGCGACCAGCGGCATGCGCCTGCTTGCCCCCTCATTTTTGTTTGGATTGGCGTTTGCACGCATCCACCCAAACCTGGCTCTGAAACCCAGCCCTCTGAAGAACATGAAGAAACTAAGACGAAAACACCTCCGCCGCACGCCGAATCTAAAGTCACCAACTCCGATCGTTTCGACTCCAATCAGCTACCCATGACCTCTTCCAACTGTCAGCTTTCTCCGAGCCGGGCGCCGGAACATATTTCGTTAAATCCGCGAGGGGTGACGCAAAAGAACGTTCTTCTCGTCGGGAACTTCTTCTCCTCCTCGATGGGCGCTCGCGGAGTGTGTGAAGACCTTGCTGAACAATTGGCTGGCAATGGTTGGACCGTTTATTCCACATCGTTGAAGAAAAACCGGGCAGCCCGATTGTTCGACATGGTCACAACGGTCTGGCGGCTCAGAAGAAAATACGGCGTCGCTCACGTCGATGTTTACAGCGGAGCTGCGTTCATCTGGGCGGAGGCGGCATGCTGGACGTTGCGGAGGGCTAAAAAACCATACGTGCTCACATTGCACGGAGGAGACTTGCCTGAGTTCTCCCGGCGATGGCACGGGCGCGTCGCCCGACTGCTCCGATCTGCGGAGGTGGTAACCAGTCCCTCACGATATCTCCGCGACCAAATGCGATCCTACCGGGACGACTTGCAACTGATGCCCAACCCGCTGGACTTAAAACAGTATCCGTTCCGTCTGCGTGAGGCGCCTAAGCCGAATCTTGTGTGGTTGCGGGCATTTCACTCAATTTATAATCCTTCTTTGGCGCCGCGGGTGATCGCGGAGTTGGCAAAGGAGTTTCCGAACCTGAGGCTAACCATGATCGGCCCGGATAAAGGAGACGGAAGCCTGCAAGAGACACAACGCGTCGCCGGGGAAAAGGGCGTTGCGAATCATATCACGTTCGTTGGCGGCGTGCCGAAGAGCGAGGTGCCGGGGCGACTCAGCGATGCCGATATCTTCCTGAACACGACAAATGTCGACAACACGCCGGTGAGTGTGCTCGAAGCAATGGCATGCGGCCTGTGCGTGGTGAATACCAATGTGGTCGACAATACAATGAACGCCTCTATCGAAATGCAGTACTCACGGAGTAATATCCTGCGCTTTAACCGTTGGGTTTTCGCCGGCAGCCGAAACGGCGACATGGTCGCATCGTTCTTCGGTTCGGCTAACACCGTGGACAGTAACAGCCTCGACAGCAATTACAGAAACGCTGAGGATCGAGGGGCGGAAAATATCATTCACCTTTC
>JBDTOW010000721.1:0-3313 GCA_039933075.1 Verrucomicrobiota bacterium
GCACCAGCGTCGCCCGAAACAGCGGGCCTTTGGTCAAATCAAACGGACTCCGCGCCTCTTGACTCGCCACCTCCTCCGTCCGCTCGGCCCGCTGACCCGGTGGCAGCACGCTGAGATCGATCAGCGGCAGACAGAAGGCCGTCGGCGCCGTTATCACCTGCACCGGGTTTTCGTCAACCCAGCCAAAAGTCGTGCGCAGCGCCTCGTGGCGGCGCATGATTTCACCCAGGCTCTTTTCCAGGGCGGCAACATTCAGCGGCCCAGCCAGACGAATCGCCGTCGAAATGTTGTAGGCACAGTTACCGGGATTAAACTGTTCGATGAACCACAGCGCCTCCTGCGCAAAAGATAGGGGAGACCCTCCGATTCGTTGGCTTTCGTTAGTCATCGTCCTACCCTTGCCGGGGCGCTTTCTCCGCCGGGTATTGGCTTAGCAGCAAGGCGAATTCAGCCACGGTCGGTGCCTCAAACAGGGCACGCAAAGGCAACTCGACCTGAAAGGCATCGCCCACTCGCGAGACGATCTGCATCGCTAATAAGGAGTGCCCGCCCAATTCGAAAAAGCTGTCGTGAACTCCGACCCTCTCGATGCCGAGCACTTTCTTCCAAATCTCCGCGACGGCCGCTTCCGCCACGCTGCGCGGAGCGACGTGGTTCTCGTCCATTTCGCTCCGAACCTGGTCGGGCTTCGGCAGCGTGGCCGAGTCGATCTTCCCGTTTGGAGTCAGGGGCATGCTCTCCAACACAATCAAGGCGGAAGGCACCATGTAAGCAGGAAGTTTTTCCTTCAAATAAAGTTGCACGTCGCTCACCAATCGTTCGGGGCTGGTCCAGGTGGGAGTCAGTTCCGCGAGCGGCTTCGCAACGGGACCACTTGAAATGATCCGATCCGGTCGCACGGCATAAACATCCGTCGTGAGAATGTGAGTGTCTTTGAAAAGAGCTTCCTGGGCAACGCCCACCTCGTATCCCCGGCTTCTCAGCAGCGCGGTGATTTGTTCCAGCGGCTCCTCGGGGTCATGGACTTCGACAACGATCTGCCGGATCTTCGGCCAATCGTCCTCATGGATCCCCGCCAGGACGTCCAACTCGCTCTTCTCGACATCAACTTTCAACAGGTCGATTCGCTCGATGGTGTTCTCGCGAATCACGTCGGAGAGAGTTTTCAGTTGGCAGGTGAAGTGTTCGATTGCTAAATTTTTTACCGACAACTCCTCACCCATCGCCGCGCGAGGAACCTTAAACCCGTCGGCTGAGGCAATTCGACCAATGTAATCGTCCAGCGCGGCACGGACTTCTTTTTCTCTCGCTTCCATGTCGGAGCCTTGGGTGAAATGACCGGACATGGCGGAGACTTGGGGAAAGTAAGTAAACGTCTCCCGTCGCGATTGGCTGGCCAGGCCGCATTCAAAGAGTTTCACGTCGAGTCCGTAAAGAGCCGCGTTGATCTTCAACATTTCGAAGATGGGCGGGATCGGCTCGAACGCGTAAATCACCGGGCCCTTGCACATCTGGCCCACAAAGAGCGTGAAGAGTCCGATATTGGCTCCAATATCAAAGATGCAATCTCCGTCATTGAGCGTAATGCCATGCCTCAGCAATACCTGCTGTTCAAAAATCTCCCGGTAAATAAAGTCTGTCTCGCCCTTGTTTTGGTGAACGATTACCATTCCGTTGGGTAATTCGTATTTTGGCAATCCACGGAGCAGTCCTTCCCGTTCAAGTCGAACCATTTGACAAACCGGGAACGCGCGCTTGCGGTCGGGCACAAAATAACCGACCAGGCGCGTCTCTTTGGAGCCATAGTCCTGCGCAACCACCGCGCCTTCCTGAATGCCCGGGTGTTGGCTCAACACGGCTTCAATCTCACCCAGTTCGATGCGAAAACCGCGAATCTTCACCTGGCGGTCAAGCCGGCCTGCGAACTCAAGATTGCCATCGGCCAGCCATCGGACCAAATCGCCGGTGCGATACATCCTCTCGCCAGGTCGAAACGGATTGGGAAGAAATTTAAGGGAAGTCAGCTCGGGATCATTCAGGTATCCGCGAGCCAGCCCTGCGCCGCCGATAAAGAGTTCCCCCGGACAACCGATCTGCATGCAGCCCAGGTTTTCGCCAAGAACATACACTTCATAATTCGCGAGCGGTTTCCCGATCGGGATCGATGCGCCGGGGCGAGGAGGACTGGCGCTGAGATTATAACAGGAGGTGCAAACCGTCGCCTCGGTTGGACCGTACCCGTTTATGACTGTCCGCGAACGCAACAAATTGTCGACGTCGCTTAGGGCCAGAGCTTCGCCTCCGCTCAAGATGAGGCGAAGCTTGGGCAGAGTGTTTTCGGTCGAATTCAACCTCGCCAACAGCGACGGAGCGGCGCTGATCATCGTGACCTCAGTGCGAACTATGAATGCGATTAACTCGTCCAAATCGAGAATTTCACTGGAATTCAGCAGAACCAAAGTGCCACCTGCGGCGAGGATCGCACAAATTTCCACCACCGAAACATCAAACGAAATCGACGTTTGCTGCAGCATTTTGTCACTTCCGTCCGGACGGTAGTTCTCGATAAAGGAACTGATGATGTTGACGATGCTTCCGTGCTGGATCAGAACCCCCTTGGGCCGCCCGGTCGAACCCGAAGTGTAAATCACATAGGCCAGATTCTCCGCGGCTACGGTGGTGACCGGTTTCTCGTCGCTCTCGCGCGCGATTCTGTCCCAGTCCGAGTCCAGGCAAATCCACGATCCTCCGCGATTCGGCAGACCCGCGGTCAAATCTGCTTGAGACAACAAGACGTCCAGGCCCGCGTCTGAGATCATCAGCTCCAGCCGTTCTTTCGGATATGCCGGATCCAGCGGAACGTAGGCGCCGCCGGCCTTCAGAATCCCAAGCAGCCCGATCACCATTTCCATGGATCGCTCGACGCACAGACCCACGAGCGAGTCGGATCCCACGCCTAGCTTTTGCAAATGATGGGCGAGTTGATTGGCCCGCCGATCTAACTCGTGATAGGTCAGCTCTTGCCCTGCGAGTGTCACGGCGACGGCATCTGGCGTCCGCTGTGCCTGCGCCTCGATCAGCTCATGCAGACATAAATTGTTCGAGTAATCCGCGCGAGTGTCATTCCATTCCACCAGCAGTTGAGATTGCTCGGCCTTCGAGAGGAGTGGCAATTGCGACAGGCGCGCGTCGGGTGCCGCAACAATTCCTTCGAGAAGATTGCGGTAGTGTCCCAAAAGGCGCTTGATGGTTGTCGCATCAAATAAATCAGCGCTGTATTCCAAATAGCCATGGAGTCCGTCCGGTCCCTCCC
>JBDTOW010000722.1:0-3304 GCA_039933075.1 Verrucomicrobiota bacterium
CAACGAGGAGCCAGCAGCGTGCTGTCTCCATGCCTGAAGCTCGTGGCCGGTTTTCCTGGTCGAGTGCGAGACTCTATCGCAAGGCCGTTGCCTGCGGCAAAACTTAAACCGGTTGGAAAAGCGATTGAATGTCGGAACGCAAGCAGGCATCAATAGTGGAAATCCAATTCGCTGGCGAGCGGCCTGCCGGCTGGAACCATTTAGCCCATGAACAGCAAAGTAATCTCCACTTTTGTTTTCCTCTTCCTGATCACGGCTGCTGCCGCCTTTGCCGCTGCACCGATTGGTACTAGACCCGCCAGCCCGGACGGCAGGCCGCTCAACTTGGACTTTGAAGATGGGACCCTCAAAGACTGGGTCGCCGAAGGGAAGGCGTTCGACAAACAACCGATCAAAGGCGACACCGTCCATCAGCGCCGACAGGACATGAAGAGCGAGCACACCGGCGATTATTGGATCGGCACTTTCGAAATCGCGGGCGACGACGCGACGGGCACGCTCACTTCCGTACCGTTCAAAGTGACGCAGCCGTTCGCCAGCTTTCTCGTCGGCGGTGGTTCGACCGAACTCACCCGCGTCGAACTCGTGCGCGCTGATACGCAGAAAGTGTTTTTCAAAGTATCCGGTTTCGATAGCGAGAATCTGCGCCCAGTCGTGATCGATCTTCAGCCGCACCTGGGCAAGGAGTTCTTCATTCGCATCGTGGATCGGCAGATCGGCGCTTGGGGCCACATCAATTTCGACGATTTCAAATTCTATTCAGCCAAACCCGTTTTCGCGAACGCGATTGATCCGGTCGTGATCGCCAAACAATCGGAAGCCCCGCCGGTTGACGTCGTAAAGTTCGCTGGGCTTTCCCCGGAGGACGCCGCGAAAGAAGCGACCGTGCCGCCGGGTTTCAAACTCCACCTGTTCGCTGGCGAACCGGACGTGAAGCAGCCCATCGCTTTCGCGCTCGATGATCGCGGTCGAGTCTGGGTTGCCGAGGCGTATACCTATCCTCGGCGCGCGGCGGAAGGCCAGGGCAAGGATCGCATCCTCGTCTTCGAAGACACCAACGGCGATCACAAATTCGACAAACGTACCGTTTTCATGGAAGGGCTCAACCTGGTGAGCGGACTGGAAGTGGGCTTTGGCGGGGTGTGGGTTGGCGCGGCGCCCAACTTGAAGTTCATTCCGGTCAAAGATTGGGACGATCCGAAGCCCGCCGGCGAACCGCAGATTCTGCTCGATGGCTGGGATTTCAAGGCCGACACGCATGAAACATTGAACACCTTTACCTGGGGACCAGACGGCTGGCTCTACGGTTGCCACGGAGTTTTCTGTCCGTCGTTCGTCGGCAAGCCGGGCACGCCGGCGGAACAGCGCCAGCGCGTCGACGCCGCGGTGTGGCGCTATCATCCGACGAAGCAACTCTTCGAAGTGTTCGCCGAGGGCACGAGTAATCCGTGGGGGATCGACTTTGACGAATATGGCCAGTGCATCATCGAGGCCTGCGTGATCCCGCATCTTTGGCACATGATTCAAGGCGCGCGGTACGAGCGCCAGGGTGGCCAGCATTACAACATTAATCCCGACGAACAGCGCGACCATGACCGATACCACGCGGCGGGCACACCGAAACATGTAAATCCGTTCATTTACGACGACATCAAGACCATCGGCGACCACGTGCACTACGCTGGTAGCAAGGGACCGCACGCGGCCAATGGCCGCTCCGATGCGGCAGGCGGCGGCCACGCGCACGCCGGCCTGATGGCGTATTTGGGCGGCAGTTGGCCGGAGGAATATCGCAATAAGGTTTTCATGAACAACATCCATGGTCAGCGTCTCAACATGGACATTCTCGAACGCCAAGGCTCCGGTTACGTCGGCCATCACGGGCCGGATTTCGTGAATTTCAACGACGCGTGGTCACAAGTGCTCAACCTGCTTTACGATCAAAATGGCTCGGTCTACTTCATCGACTGGTACGACAAGAACCAATGCCACCACAACAACGTGGACGGTCACGACCGCACGAATGGCCGCATCTTCAAACTGGTTTATAACGATGAGAAATGGACGCCGGTGGATTTGCGGAAAAAGAGCGATGAAGAGCTCGTGAATCTGCAGCTTCACCCTAACGACTGGTACGCACGGCACGCGCGCCGGATTCTCCAGGAGCGCAACAATCGAATGCTAGCTTCAGGAGGCATACGCCATCATGCGCATTCGCCCCTCGGTAACTCAGCTTCCTCTTGGGTAAAGTGGGAAGGATCGATATGCAAAACGGATGACCCGCTGATAAAGATCCTTCGCGAGAATCAAAACGTGACGATCAAATTGCGCGCACTTTGGACACTTTACGCTACGGGTTACCTTGGAGACCCAAACAGTGATCCAGCCGAGCCCTTGATCGTTGAACTTCTTCGGAGCCGCGACGAATATCTTCGGGCTTGGACAATTCAGTTAGTTGTTGAGCGGGGTGACGCCGTCTGGGGCGGTCTGCTGACTCAAATCAATCGCCTTGCCAAAGAAGATCCATCGCCTGTTGTCCGTCGGTATCTTGCTTCAGCTGCGCAGCGCATCGAAGCTACGAACCGTTGGGATCTTGTCGCCGCGCTCAATGCCCATGCCGAAGACGCCACCGACCACAATCTCCCGCTCATGGCTTGGTTCGCGATGGAACCGCTGGTTTCTACCGACATGAACCGCGCCCTCTCTTTGGCCATCGATTCGAAGCTTCCGCGCATCCTCAACTTCACCACCCGCCGCGTCGCTGCCATTGGGAGCCCGGAAGCACTCGCCGCGATCACGCAAACGTTGAGTCGCGCAGCGGAGGACACGCAGCGTCTCGATATTTTGTCCGGCTTGAGCGTCGCGTTGAAAGGCCAACGCAGCGTCACCATGCCGGCGGGTTGGGAATCGATCGAAAGCACACTGAGCGCGAGCGCAAATTCCGACGTTCGCGCGCTGACGCAATCGCTCTCGCTGACATTTGGCAGCGGCAAAGCGCTTGCCGCCCTGCGCAAAACCGTCACTGATAGCGCGGCAGATCCCAGCGCGCGCCGAACGGCGCTCGATTCCCTGTTGGACGCCAAAGACGCCGGGCTGCCGTCGATTCTGCAGGCTCTCCTGCAAGAGCCGGCCCTGCGTGGCGCGGCTCTTCGCGGACTCGCCGGCTATGACGATTCGAATACACCCGCCGCAATCCTGGCCATTTACAGTTCTCTGAGTGCCACCGAAAAGCGCGAAGCGCTCAATACCCTTTCTTCGCGCTCGGCCTATGCCAGGCCGTTGCTGGAAGCGATCAGCAGCGGCA
>JBDTOW010000723.1:0-3299 GCA_039933075.1 Verrucomicrobiota bacterium
CCGAACGCCGAATGCCGAACGCCGAATACCGAATACCGAATACCGAATGCCGAAAGAAATCCGAAGTCCGAAGCGCCAAGCCAGCGTCGATCAGTTGGCACGTTAGGCAGTCCCGCGAAGCCGTCTGCTACGGGGAGTGCGGGAGGGATGGGCCGCAATACTTCGGATTTTGGATTTCGGATTTCTTTCGGAATTCGGATTTCATGACTCCAAACCGGAGGCCCCGTTGCCTTGCGCCTTGACTCACACTGCTCCGCTTTTATGATGCGCCGTTCTTTTTTGAAAAAACCAAATCGAAATTATGAGCACGATTGTTGATATCCGAGCCCGCGAAATCCTCGACTCACGCGGCAATCCGACGGTGGAAGTGGACGTGATTCTAGCGGGCGGCGCCGTCGGGCGGGCGGCGGTTCCATCAGGGGCCAGCACGGGTGAACACGAGGCGCTTGAACTGCGCGACGGTGACACGAAACGTTACCTGGGCAAAGGAGTCTCCAAGGCAGTCAAGAATGTGACAGAGAAGATCCTCCCGGCGCTGCGCGACGTCGATGCGCTCGACCAACTCACGGTTGACCGGATCATGCTCAAGCTCGACGGCACGGAAACCAAGTCCAAGCTTGGCGCCAACGCGATCCTCGCCGTGTCATTGGCGAACGCGAAGGCAGCCGCGGAGGCGATCGGCATTCCGCTGTTCAAATATCTTGGCGGACCGAATGCAAAAGTTCTGCCGGTGCCCATGGCCAACGTTATCAATGGCGGAGCGCACTCCGACGCGCCGATTGATTTTCAGGAATTCATGATCGTGCCGAAGGGTTTTGACACCTTTTCCAAAGGCTTGCAGGCAATCACAGAGATCTTCCACTCGCTCAAGGCCGTGCTCAGGAAAAAGGGATTGTCCACAACCGTCGGCGACGAAGGTGGGTTCGCTCCGAAACTGGACAGCGCTGAGGCAGCGATTGAAGCGATTTTGCAGGCGACCAGGGACGCTGGTTACAGCGCGGGCAAGCAGATTTTCCTGGCCCTGGATGTCGCCTCTTCGGAGTTTTACGACGCAAAAAGTTGCGGCTACATTTTTAAGAAAAGCACTGGCCGCAAGCTGACCGGCGAGGAGTTGGTGGGATTCTATGGCGAACTCACGCGAAAGTATCCCATCATCAGCATTGAAGACGGATGCGCGGAAAACGATTGGAAGAGCTGGAAATTGCTCACGGAAAAACTCGGCGATAAAATCCAACTGGTCGGCGACGATCTGTTCGTGACCAACGTGAAATTCCTTCGAAAAGGCATCGACCAGGGGGTTGCGAATTCGATTCTCGTCAAAGTAAACCAAATCGGCTCGCTCACGGAAACGCTCGATGCCGTCGAACTCGCCCAGGATAATAAATATACGGCGGTGATTAGCCATCGTTCCGGGGAAACCGAAGATGCGACGATCGCTGACATCGCGGTGGCGACCAACGCTGGCCAGATCAAGACCGGCTCATTGAGTCGCACCGACCGCGTGGCGAAGTACAATCAACTGCTCCGGATCGAACAGATTCTTGGCAAGAATGCCGTTTACGGTGGGAAGTTTTAATGAATTTGGGTGATTTTACATTTCCGGACGTCTAGTGTATGAGTTAACGAACTTAGAAACTATGAAATCAATCAAACCGATTACCGTTGCCATCCTTGTATCCACTTTTCTGGCTGCTCCGCTCGCGGGGTGGAGCGCGGATTCCCCAACCAAGGAAAAAGCTAAGCCGTACACACTGAAGACTTGTTCTGTCTCCGATGAAAAACTCGGCGAGATGGGGGATCCTTTTGTCTTCACGTACGAGGGGCGCGAAGTGAAGCTCTGCTGCAAGTCATGCAAGAAGGACTTCGATAAAGAGCCAGCCAAATTTATCAAGAAGATCGAAAAGGCTGAAAAGAAAGAAAAGAAATAGGGCAGTACTGGCTTGGCGGGCCGATCCTGGTGAGAACCAATTCTGTACTCCTCGGCAGCGTCCTACCGATCCGAGTACAGAGTCATTGCTGCTGGACCGATGTCGCGCCTCTGGAGGTAAGTAAAGAATGGCAATTCGGCCGCCGTTCGTACCACGCCCTAATCAAACGGCTTTATAGCCGAAGAGCTTCCGTTCCTTGATCATTTCCGCGACTTGCAGTGGCACCATTTCCTCCCAGGATTGGTCCCCATTTTGGATCGTGGCCAGCACCTGGCGAGAAAAAATCGGCAGACATTTCTCGTTGAAATCGCGCAGCCCCTCGATGAAACGATTCTCAATCAGGTAAGAATGCAAATGCCGCAGATGCGGCGCGACCTGCAAATTGGCCGCCGTGATCAACGACTTGCTCTTGGCGTCTTGCAACGGGTAAACGTAGAGCTTCAGATCGTTCTTAAACAATCGGCCGAAGGACTCCAGAATACCGCCTTCCAAATCCGCGTAATATTTTTCGTCAAAAATCTCCTTGAGGCTGGGAACGCCCATGGCAATGCCAATCATCTTCTTCGTGTAGCGGAACAGATAGGCGGCGAGGCGATGATATTCGCCGAAGTTGGAAATCAACACCGTTTTGCCCAGGGCCGCGAGAATGTCGACCCGCTCCAGGAAATCCTTGTGATCGATGCCGGCTTCAGTGGTGAGATTCTTCATCGTCATTTCCATCAGCACGACCACGTCCTCACCCTGCACCTTGGATTCTTGGACAAACAGCGCCTGGGCACAGGCGAGCATGTCCAGAGTTACTTTGGTCACGGGCCGGAAACTGCCCCTCTCGACCACGATGGCCTTTTTGTAGAGCTCGTCGGAGGGCTGCACATTTTCGCCGTTGGCCGTGAACATCGCGGCGTGAGTCAAGCCGCTTTGAACCAGCTTCAAGCTCATCAGTCGATTGTCGATCTTCTCGAAGGCCGGACCGGAAAACTTGATCATGTCCACCTCGATTCTTTCGGTGGTCAGGTTATCCACCAACGAGGCGATCAATGTCTCCGGATCTTCGTGGTAACAAAGCGCACCGTAGATCAGATTGACTCCCAGAATGCCCAGCGCTTCCTGCTCTTGTACATTCTCTTTGTCCCCGAGACGAACGTGAATGATGATCTGAGCGGGTTCCTTCATCGGTTCGGTCTGGAAACGAATTCCCAACCAGCCGTGCCCGTTGTCAGGACGAGAATAGCTGCAGGCAACCACCGTGTCGGCAAAAACAAAGAACCGGGTGTTGGCACCGCGTTTGGCCGCGAGGCGGTCGCGCAGCAAGGTGTATTCGTGGTCGAGCATCGTGTCCAGGCGTTGCCGGCTCACATATCGGTCCGCGCG
>JBDTOW010000724.1:0-3292 GCA_039933075.1 Verrucomicrobiota bacterium
GAAATCTTTATTCCGGTCTGGACCAGCCAGCTTTTCGTGAGCGACTGGCTGCAGTCCGCCAATGCGCCCGTGTCCGCCCGCGTCGCGCTGGAGGGCGGAAACATCGTGGTGACGGTGGACAATCATCTGAGCCGTAAGTTGAATGACGTTCGGCTGGCGGTGCAGGGAAAGTTTTACAACCTGGGAGAGCTGGCGGCGAACCAAAGCAAAAAGTTCACGTTTGACAGTGGCCGTGAAGGAATGGCGCTGCGGCAATTCGTTGATCAGGCTCGATCCCAATTCGTCAACGCGGTCCAATACCGGCGCCAGGCTCTGGGACAAGATGTGCGCCTGCCAAAAACCTCCGAGAACGCGATTGCCGTTTCTCTCGTGTCGCGACAGGAGGACTTCGTTCCGAACAACCAGTTTTTCCTGGCGCCAAGGGGTATGGACGTTTCACCTTTGCTTGACCGTGGCGATGCGGTGCTGTTTGCCTGGGTAACCGACCATTCGGTGACCAGCCCCATCCATCGCTTTACGCCGCGCCGAACTCACCGCGACACGCTTTTGCGGCTGGCAATTCCGGTGACGGTAAATAATTGATTCTATTCTCACATGACAACCGAGCCTCCTCTCCTTCCGGCCGTTCAGACTTTCGGGTTGACCCGCACCTATGGTTCGTTGGTGGCTCTCAGCGGGCTGGATTTGGTCATTAACCGGGGCGACCTGTTCGGATTTATCGGCTCGAATGGCGCGGGCAAGACAACTACTCTGCGGATCCTGGCGACCTTCCTGGCGCCATCGTCGGGTCGCGCCGAAGTCCTCGGACATGACGTCGTGGCTGACGCCGACGCGGTTCGGCATGTGATTGGTTACATGCCTGACTTTTTCGGCGTTTATAAGGACATGGAGGTCACGGAATATCTCGATTTTTTTGGCGCGTGTTACAAGATTCCGACGGCGCAGCGCGAGAAAACTGTCAATGACGTGCTTGAACTTGTGGGTTTAAGCGAAAAGCGAGGAGCGTTGATTGGCGCACTCAGCCGCGGCATGCAGCAGCGAATCGGTTTGGCGCGCGTGTTGATTCATGATCCCCGGGTCCTGCTTCTGGATGAGCCGGCGAGCGGATTGGATCCGCGGGCTCGCATCGAAATGATGGCGATCCTCCAGGAGCTCCAGCGGCTTGGCAAAACGATCATCATTTCCTCACACATTCTTAGCGAACTCCAGACTCTCTGCAATCGGGTGGCAATTATCGAACGGGGCAAGTTGATCTACAGTGGGCCCGTGCAAGGCGTGCGCCAGCAGATGTCGACGGGGCTGATCTACTGGGTCAAAGTCAGCAGCGACTCCGCTCAGGCGATTCAGCTTCTTAAGACCTGTCCTGAAGTAACCGAGACCGAGCCCGTGGATGGACGGATACGAGTCACCCTTGTTGATCATGATACGGACCCCAGTTGTATCGCCGAGACCCTTGTGCGCGGCGGGGCTCGGCTCGTGGAATTCCGAGAGGACGAAGTCGGTTTGGAAAGAGTGTTTCTTCACGTTACCCGTGGGGAAACACAGTAGCCGCGTGGGACCGACACCTCGTCGGCAAAGCCAAAGTTCCAACCACGCCGGACGCGCGAGTCAGAAATCGCCCGGCGCGAAAGGCCAAACCGTTTTTCCCCAGAGATATATTACGAGAGGGCGAGGGACCCCAGGGTAGTGGGAAGCGGGTCAGAGTGGTTAGCCACTCCTCAACTTGGACCGCGGCGGCACGACGCCACTTTTCCTGCACGCCCCGCCATTAGAACAGTGTAGCCAAAGCGGGAACGTGTCCCCGCAGTCCAAAAACCGATTTAACGATTCAACAGAATTTAGTTGGAGGAAGCTAGTCCGCCACTTCGATTTTTCTGGGCTTGACCCTTTCTGCTTTCGGGAGGTTCAATTTGAGAACCCCTTGATCGATCTGAGCGGAGCTCTTTTGGAGCGAGCTAATGTGGCCGCGTCATCTTAAAAGTGCCATGGTCATACTTGCTTTTATAGGTGGAAAAAAAGTTTGTTGGGCTGACAACCCCTTCGTAATGGTAAACGCCACCCGCCAACGACCCCAGATCCGTATCGCCATGAAATTTAAAAGACTCATCGGATCGTTCCCCCGTCACATAGGTGTCATAGCTGAATCGGAAAATCTTCCCGTAGGTGGCGCGATAGCGGGCTTTGTATTGAGCGTCGTCCAGCCTGGTTAACAGACAGCGCAGTTTCCCGTTGTGCCCATTGACTCCGCTCAACCAGTTGCCTTCCCAACGGCCCTGGATATCATTGGGCGGTGTTGGATGTTTTGCCGCGGTGTTCCAATCGTAGTTGAATGTCGAACATCCGTTGGCGACGAGGCACAGTAAAATTGTCAGAGCGCGAAGCCAACTGACCGGCGGAGGTTGGAAGTTGTGTTTCATGAGGTTTGTTTAGCAAGCGATCCTTTGCCTCCCGCCCACTTCGGCGGATTCTTGAGTTGGAAGAGCATCTCCCCCGCTTTGGGCACGAGTAGAACTCCTTCGTCTTCGCGATCGGCGAAGTCTTCAATCCGGATTTTTTCCGAGTCTCGGTAGCCGAGATTGATCCGTTTGCAAGTCGCGGGCGGGATCGCCGTCGCCAACGTGACTCGCGCGCGTGGAGTTTCGACGCCCTCCTCGTACGTGCCCAGGCCGTGAACGTGCGTGCTGTGCGCCAGCACACCCCAAGGTTTGTCTTTGAATTTATCCCACTGTTTCAAAAAATAATCCCGGCAATGGTAGCCGACTTCTTCGATCACTTTCCCGTGCGCCAGGCAAACCTCAGAGATGTGCGGCGCGTAAATGATGAGTTCCCCGCCATCGGCCAGGACTGGCTCCAGTTTATACATGCACTTGCCGCCGGTCCAAAGCTCGTCGTACATCTTCGGCGCGCAGGAAAGGATCGTATGAAACGGACGATCCTTAAACGCGACGTGAAGCTGGTGGGAAAGGTCGCTGGCGCCATCCCACGCAGATTCCGGCGATCCCGCAAAAAACCCCGCCAGCTCTTTTCCTTGAACAACCATGCAAAAACATAGTTTGGAAACATTTACCATCGCGCCGGCTCGGTCAACGATTCGCCGCACGGGTGTCCATTTGTTGCCGATAATCATCGGATTGGTCACCACGGCGCCAAGCCAATGAAAAAAATTCAGGATCTCCGGACCTGCAACTCCGGGGAACAGATATTTGTTCCCGCCCGAAAAACCGACGACTTCGTGAGGGAAGACCGGTCCGATGATGATCACCTGGTCGTACTCAAACAGCATTCGATTGAC
>JBDTOW010000725.1:0-3286 GCA_039933075.1 Verrucomicrobiota bacterium
TGTCTTTTCTCTTTTCCGGGATGGAAGCGGGGGTCTTTGCGCTGAGCCGTCTCCGGATTCGGCAGCAGATGCGCGCCGGCAAACACAATGCCAAGGCACTGTACGGATTCCTGGAGAACTCGGAGAATTTTCTTTGGACAATTTTCGTTGGCAACACTTTGATGAACTTTGTTGTGGTCAGCCTCGTGGTCTTTGCCCTGCTTCAATCGCCCGGATTGGCGCAGCGTCCGGCCGCGCTGCTGCTCGTGCTGGCCGGTCTGGTGTTCTTATTTTATGCGTTCTGTGATCTGTTGCCCAAGATGCTGTTTCGGCTCTATCCCAACCGGCTCTGTCTGGCGCTGGCAATTCCTTTTCGTTTCATTCATTACGCCCTCGCGCCGCTGGTGTCACTGATGGCCTGGATTTCCAAGGGGCTGCTGCGTTGGAGCGGAGGAAGAACTTTCACGGGAAATCTCTTTGGCAGCCGCGAGGAACTGCGACAGGCTATCCACGAGTCCGGCGTCGCGTTGAGTTCGGAGGAGCGGACGATGATTAACCGCGTGCTTGATCTGCAAAATCTTATTGTCGGCGAAATCGCGCTGCCGATGAGCAAAGTCCTCACCGCCACCGCTCAAATGAGCGCGAGCGATTTGCTGGATCTTTACCGGCAACACCGCTTCAGCCGCGTCCCGGTCTGGCGCGACAGTGGCCAAATCCGGCGGATTGTCGGCATCGTCAATTTGCAGGCCTTGCTCTACACGCCGGAACTGCCCCTCTACAAAACTGCCAGTGATTTCCTTAAACCGGCGCTCTATCTGAACGAGGCGGTGCGATTGGAAGACGCTCTCCAACTCATGCAGCGCAGCGGTCACCGGCTTGCCATTGTGCTCGGACCGGATGGCCGCGAGGCGGGCATCATCAGCTTGCAGGATATCCTGAAGGTAGTCTTTGGCGAAGTCAGCTTGTAGGATGAACTGGGACGCTGTCATTACCATCGCTCTGAAGGTCTTCGCCGTTGTGGTGCTGGTGTTGTTGAATGGATTCTTTGTCGCTGCCGAGTTTGCGCTCGTGAAGGTTCGCAGCACTCAATTGGACGCGTTGATCGCCAAAGGCCACCGCCGGGCCAGGGTCGCCCGCCATCTGCTGAACAACCTCGACGCGTTTCTCAGCGCCGCTCAGTTGGGCATTACGCTGACCACCCTGGGCCTGGGATGGGCGGGTGAACCGATCTTCGAGGCTTTGTTAAACCCCTTTTTTTCCTGGTTGAAAGTGGATTCGGTGACCGCGCAGAAATCCATCGCGATTGGCGTTGGCTTTACGGTCATTACCTTTCTGCACATTGTCGTGGGGGAACAGGCGCCCAAATCTTTTGCCATCAAAAAATCGCTACCCACGACACTCTGGGTGGCTTACCCGTTGCGCTGGTTTCACGCGGCGGCTTACCCATTCATCTGGGTGCTCAACCATAGCTCGCTTTGGCTGCTCCGCCGCATCGGCATGGAACCGGTGAGCGAGAGCGAGTTGTTGCATTCCGATGAAGAACTGCGCCTGCTCTTCACCACGTCGCAGAAGCGTTCCGGGGGCACAACGCTCGGTCGCGATATCGTTTTGAACGCGCTCGATTTGCGTCAACGGATCGTTCGTGACGTCATGCGGCCCCGCCAGGAAATTGTCGGCCTGGACACCGAAGCGAGCATTGCCGAGTGTCTGAACATCGCCGAGAAAACCCGATACTCACGGTTCCCATTGTGCGAAGACGGGGACCTCGACCGGACGCTGGGGGTGGTTAACATCAAAGATCTGTATGGGATGCGGATTAAGGCGAAGACTGGCCGCGACCTCCTTCCGGCGGCACGAAAAATCATCTACGTGCCGGAAACTGCCCGCCTGGAGAAGTTGTTGCAACTGTTTCTCGAGCGAAAACTCCACCTCGCCATCGTGGTGGATGAATACGGTGGCACTGTCGGCATGGTGACCCTGGAAAATATCCTGGAAGAACTCGTCGGTCAAATTCAGGACGAGTTTGATCAGGAAAAGCCGTTACTCATAAAGCTCGACGGAAACGTATGGGAAGTCGCGGGCAACCTGCCGCTGCATGAACTCGGGGAACTCATTGGCGAACCGCTGGTGGAAGAAGGGATCACAACGACCAGTGGCCTGGTAACCCATCGTCTGGGAGGATTTCCTAAAGTCGGCGATGTTCTGACGATTGGTCGTTGTGAACTGCGCGTCGAGGAAATGGACGGCCCGCGCGTGGCGCGGCTGAAGCTGACGCGGCTAAGCGAACCAAAGCCCGCAAATGAAGGCTAAGAACCTGGGTCCAATCGCCCCGACTTGCCGCGTGCGGTTTTCTTTTGTTCAACGTGCGATCTTCCGGCAGTTCCGTTTCAGCCATGCCGCGTATTCAGTTTCTGAACGATCGTTGGCAGCCAGTCGCAACGTTTCCAACGTGGCGTCTGGTTCCGACGCGACAAGCTCCCACCGGTGTTTTCCGAGAAACGTGTAAGCGGCGATGAAACCCGTGCGCTTGTTCCCATCGATGAACGGGTGGTTTTTGACGATGCCAAAGGCGTAGCTTGCGGCCAGCGCGAATATCGACGGCTTGCCGTAGGCAAAAAGGTTCTTCGGCCTTCCCAGGGCGGATTCCAGCAAGCCCTCATCTCGCACGCCAGTGCTCCCGCCGAACTCAGCAAGCAGGCGCTCATGAAAAGCGAGCACCTCGCCAAGCGAGAGCCAGAGCGGCTCCCTCACTTGGCCAGCTCCCGAAGTGTGTTCCGATACCGGCGCACACCTTTTTCGAAGATTTCCATTGTCTTGGCAAACTGCGGATCGCCCGCCGTAAGCCTAAAACCATCCGTGGCTTTCGTCAGATAGATCTTGTCCCCCCGTTTAACGTTCAACAGAGCCAGAGCCTCCCGCGAGAATACCGCGCCAGTGGAGTTGCCGATTTTTGTTAAAGTGAGTTCAAGTGTCATACATAAGTAATTACATCACTCGCAGCGCCAGGGCAAACCAAATCAGCTTTGGTTTCGGCGTTTGGGAAGTCGCGGGCAACCTGCCGTTGTTGCTTGGATCCGAACGGACTACATTTCTGGGCGAAGACGACGGCGGATGGCCAGCCCGGCCTCTCAGTCCGCGACGATTGACTCAACGTCGGTTGCGTGGCCGAGGCGCTGGTCGCCGTTCTACCTCCCCGCGTCCACGACCTGCTGCCGTCTGGGGCCATGAGCCTGGCGGCGTTGCATGACGTAGGGCGGCGTAAATAAATAAAGGTAGCAACTGTGCTATACTCCACGCGGTTCGATGA
>JBDTOW010000726.1:0-3276 GCA_039933075.1 Verrucomicrobiota bacterium
ACATCCACGACCCCCATCTCGGGCACGGGCAGATAACCGGGCACCACGTTGAGAAGAGTAATGGTCGCACCAAACTGTCGGGCGAACGGGATCGCGTACTGCAGTGCTTTCTCGGAACATTGCGAGAAGTCGACGGGCACGAGAATTTTCTTGAGTTTGAAAACGGGCAGGGGAGCCGATTCGTTTTTCGGGGTTTCGCCGGGAAGCTGACTTTCTTTGGCTCTCGGCTCAACAACCACGCCGCTGTTTTTTTTGGTGGGTTTGATTTTCATAGGTTCAATGGGTTCGAGTTCCTTGTATCTGACGTAAATCTAACTCAAAAATCAACTCCCGCCCTGTGTAAGTCTTGCGAATTGCCATTTTTTGACCGCGATTATTTCGCCGGACTTCGCGTTTGGTTTTCGTGTAGGGCAGGCATCCTTGCCTGCCGGTTGGGGCGACTTCCAGCCGCCAGTCGCAAGCGCGAGCAATTCGGCGCAAGCACTCCGGGCAGGATGCCCGAAGAACTGGCAGGCTGGGAAGACTGCCCTACACTACCCGCCCGGCGAAAAAAGGTGAACCGATTCTTGATTGTCTGTGCCCGCTCCGCTAGTTTCGGTCAACGTCGATAACTGAGAAACCAACTGAAGGGATTTATGAGCGCAGATCAAACCAACCCCGGGGCCGGTACTGAGACACGACGGTCATTCATAAAAAAAGCGGCAACCGTGGCGGCAACCGTTGCTACGACCAACCTGATCAAGACTCCTGTCTACGGCCAGAACCAGGCGCCGTCGCCGGGCCGCGTCATCGGCGCCAATGACCGGATTGTTGTCGCCTACGTTGGCGTGGGCGGGCAGGGGATGGCGCACGTTCGGAGCCAGAAAGAGAATATTCACGAGACGAATGTCGCTCAGGCCGCGGTGTGCGACGTTTACCAGAAACGTTTGCAGGCCGCCAAAACATTCCTCGGCCTTACTGACGCTGATGCGTTTGGTGATTATCGGAAACTGCTCGAGCGAAAAGATATCGATGCGATCACGATTGCGACGGTCGATCATTGGCACGGCCAGGTGGCCATTGACGCCTTGCAGGCGGGAAAGCATGTGTATGGGGAAAAGCCCTTGACCCGATATCTGGGAGAAGCTTTCGACGTCTATGATACTGTCAAAAAAACCGGTAAAGTTTTTCAAGTTGGTTCGCAGGGTTGCGCCGATCCGAAGTATCACAAAGCCGCGGAATGGATCAAGGCGGGCAAACTTGGTCCGCTGGTTTGGGGGCAGGGATCGTATTGTCGAAACAACAAAAACAATAACGAATGGTCTTATCCGGTCGAGGACGAAGCGAACCCGAGCACACTGGACTGGGACCGCTGGCTGGGCAAAGTCCCAAAGATTTCCTTCAACGCGGGTCACTATTTCAGTTGGCACAAATACTACGCATACAACTCCGGGATTATTGGCAATCTCTTGCCGCATCGCTTCCATCCGATAATGCTGGCCACCGGGAACCCTGAGTTTCCCCGACGGGTAACTTGCACCGGGACGAGGAAAGTTTCGACTGACCGCGAAATAACCGACACGACCCATTTGCTGGCCGAGTTTCCCAGCGGACTCACTTTGATCGTGGCGGGCAGTACTGTGAATGAGCAGGGATTGCCCGATATCCTGCGCGGTCGCAAGGCCACGATTTACTTTGCTTCCAGTCAAAACCGGGCCGAGCTGAAACCCGAACGCATTTTTTCGGATGAAATTGAGGCAGAGGATTTCTCGGATCCGCTACCGGTTGACAGCCTTTCGCGCATAGAAAAAAACTGGTTCGATTGCATCCGTTCCGGCGGCACACCGCTGGCGAACATCGATTTGGCGATCCGCATCCAGACCGTTCTTTCTTTGGCGGAGATGTCCGAGCGGATGAGTCTGACGTTGTTGTTCGACGAGAAGACCCGGACGATCAAGACCGGCAGCGGAAAAGTCATTCCTCCGATTAGCTACGACAGCGTGGTGCCAATGTCCACTTAGCCGAACGCGAAGGTAGGGACGCCGCGCTGCGGCGTCCCCGCGCCCAAGCGGCGCGGAATTGAACGCTTCGCCGAACACCGGATTCCGGGCCCTCGCCAGAAAAGTGTTCCGCCGCTGAACGCGGCGGGGACGGCGCAGCGCGCCATCCCTACCATCGTTTCAGCGCTGCGGCAGAAATGGTGAGGAAACATATGGAGGCTAGAGCCGCTCTCGCAATTTGAGAAATTGCTCCACGCCGAGCAGCTTCTTGACCTGGTCAAAAGTCATCGATTGCATCGCAATGTTATCCACGCGACCGGTTGTTTTCCACGCTTCGCAAAGTTCGCGCATCGCGCGGGCGCAGACCATCAATGATTCGATCGGACAGACCACGATCTTGTAGCCGAGTTGTTCGAGGTCGTTGACCGGGAGGATGGGAGTTACCCCGCCCGAGAGCATGTTTACAAAGAGTGGATACTTAACCCGCTTGGGAATCGCTTCGAGTTCGGCGAGCGATTGCGGGGCTTCGATGAACGCGATGTCGGCGCCGGCGTCGCAACAACGATTGACGCGATCGACGGCGTCGTCGAGTCCGTTCATCTGACGAGTGTCGGTGCGGGCGAAGATGAGAAAATCGGGATCGGATTTGGCGCGCACGGCGGCTTTAATCTTCAAAACCATTTCGTCAGTGGGAATGACCTGCTTGTCGGCGAAATGCCCACAGCGTTTCGGCATCACCTGGTCTTCCAGCAAAATGCCGGCTGCTCCGGCCGCCTGGAACGACTCCACCGTGCGCTGGACATTGGGCAGGTCGCCGTGGCCAGTGTCACCGTCCGCAATCACCGGAATGGATACTCGAGCCGTCATGCGGCGCACGGCGTCCGCCATTTCGGTCATGGTTAAAAAATTCAGATCGGGCAATCCAAGCATGGATGCGCTCGTGCCGAACCCGCCAATGAAAACGGTTTCGAAACCAGCCTGTTCCACGATGAGTGCAGTGAAGACATCGTGCGCGCCCAGGCTGCGAATGATGCCAGGCTGGGAAAGCAGCGTGCGAATTCGTTTGGGACCGGAGATCGGGTTCATTCATTGTTTCTACGCGAGTTTTTAGGCCGGCTCAAGTCCATACAAGTCCATACAAAACATCCGGATTGCAGTTTGCAATTCAGGGCTCGGCCATCCATGCAAAAGGCCAGATTGGTCAGAGCACTAACATCCGGCGTGCATGGCCGGATTTCGAAAGGCCATACCCGTGTTGTGAGCAACCTTCTGATAATCCAATTAATCCACTGGGATT
>JBDTOW010000727.1:0-3263 GCA_039933075.1 Verrucomicrobiota bacterium
GACGTTCCCGGCCGGAACAAGTCTGGCGCCGAACGCGTTTCTCCTGGTGGTCAAAGCAACGAATGCCAATGACTACGCGGCGTTTCGAGCCCGTTACGGTTTGTCGAGCGACGTGTTGATCGCCGGTCCCTATCAAGGAAGCCTCGACAACAAAGGCGAGACTGTCACGCTTAAAACCGCTTCCGGTGGCGCAGAAATTTTTTCGCTGAAGTATGACAATGGGAATGGTTGGCCGACCTTGCCCGAGGGAGACCAATTATCTTTGCACCGAATATCAACGGCGCAGCCAGCAGGTGATCTCTCTAATTGGTTTGCGGCCGCACCGACTCCCGGTCGCGCCGATGCTTCCGATCGTGACGGCGATGGATTGCCGGACACATGGGAAGTGGCACACGGATTAGATCCCAATGACGGTTCCGATGCGGTGCTCGATCCCGACCGGGACGGCTTCAATAACGTGCAGGAATTCCGTGCTGGCACCGATCCACGCGATTCACAAAGCTATCTTAAGCTTGAGATAACTCCGTCGCCGGCTGGAGGGAACGGCGCGCTGACGATCCGTTTCGAGGCTATGTCGGGAAAATCGTACAGCGTACAATATCGCGATTCCATTCTGGATGGTGCATGGAAGAAGTTGGCGGACGTCGCGGCGGTGGCGAACAATCGACTTGTGGAATTGGCGGACACGCCTTCATCAGAAACGAACGTCCGATTCTACCGTCTGGTCACCTCAGGATCATCTTGACGTTCTTGGTTTAATCGTTGAGTGGCATGCTGAAAAGGGGCGATATGCTCAGCTTGTCCAGATTTTACGATGCGGCTTTGCACGCGATAAAAGAAGTTTTCCGCGGGAACGTGCCTCCGGGGTGGAGCCTTCGGTGAAAGCGTCTTGAGTCCCGAAGGGACGGCCGAATCACTCCCACAAATACCGATCGTCGTATTCGATGTTATGCTTTTTTAGCAGGGCAATGAATTCTTCCTGGAAACTCATTTTTGCGGTGATGCTCTTCCTGATTTTGATGTACTTAATGATTCCATCCAACTGCGAAACGCTGACACTGAAGGCGCCATTTTTGTTCTGCCACGCAAACAGGCGTTGATCTTGAAATGTTTCATGCATCCATTTCGAGGAGCCGCCCTTGATGAGTTGCATGGCTTTGGCAATCGGCATCGTCGCAGGCAAAGAGATCAACAGGTGAACATGATTGGCGACACCGCCAATGCTCAAGGCTTTCATCTTGTTTTCGCGAGCGATGCCACCCAAAAACGGCCAAAGCCGTTCCCGAAGCTGCGCGGTAATCAGCGACCGCCGGACCTTGGTGCTGAAGACGCAGTAAGAATATGAACTGACGTATGAAATTGAGCGAATTCAGCCGTCCCTTCGGGACTTATGCAACCGCGAATTCAACCACGGCAGTGAACTGCCGGGCTATTCTCAAATCTCCCTTCGGGAGAACCTCGGTCCTGGGTTCAACCAATGCAGCTTGAAAATGTCCAAACTCCAGGCAGAGCAATGCTCCGCGTACCACGCGACGGTAACTGGGACGTTCGGTTAATCACCGCGCGGCTGCGCTGTTTGAGACCCCTGCTCTCGGCTGCGCCTTTTCCCATTCGTCCTTGCTGACTTTCTTGACCTCGTGCCGGAAGTAGAACGTTCCCTTTTTGTTGCCGACGACGATGTCCGGCCATTTGTTGCCGTTGATCTTGCTGGCG
Source organism: Verrucomicrobiota bacterium (assembly GCA_039933075.1). Taxonomy (GTDB): domain Bacteria; phylum Verrucomicrobiota; class Verrucomicrobiia; order Limisphaerales; family JACPZS01; genus JBDTOW01. The sequence goes on from JBDTOW010000727.1 coordinate 1,714, forward strand.
ACAACCTGAGTGCCGATGCCGGAGTTGTCGTCGATCAGGTAAGGGACGAAGTCCACTTCGTGATTTTTGCCGCGCACCAATTTGAACCAGTAGAGCACCGCGGGCGCATTGGGGTCCGCGTCGCCATGGTTGCCGTGCGCCCAGAAACGTTTGCCAGTCACGATGTCTTTGAGCCCGTCCCCGTCCATGTCTATCAGATCCACTGCATGGGGCTGCGAGAAAATCACGCCGTAATTGTTCGGCTCAGGTTTTTCTTTTCCCGTCTGCTCATTCAGGATGATGTGCTTTTTGAAAGTAATTTCACCGTTCTCGCGGACTTGCTCGAACCAAGCCAGGCCGTAGCCGTGCGCGGCGAGGCATGTGATCACGTCGTTCTTGCCGTCGCCGTTCACGTCGTAAGCATACATGTGCGAGCTGCCATGTTCTGATGCGAAGGGAAATTTGTGCTGTTTCCAAACGGGATCACCGGCGAGAGACGGCGGCTGTTCCCACCACCCGTCCTTTTCGATGAGATCCAGGCGGCCGTCACCGTTGACGTCGCCAACTCCAAGGCCGTGCGTGAACTTATGATAGTTGTTATTGGGTGAGATCGAGTGCCATTTCCACGGTTTGGACGGGTCGCTCCAGTCCGGTTCCGCGTAACCATAGGAACCTTTCGAGCTGCAAACGAGCTCCGGTTTGCCGTCGCCCGTGAGATCGATAAACGTGGGTGATTCGTTGTCGGTCACGTCAAGCGCTTTGTGGCGCGCCCAATGGCCTTCCTTGCCTTTTGGATTTTCGTACCACGAAGAATCTTCACCCGGAAATCCGAGGATAAGAATATCGGTCCACCCGTCCTTGTTAAAATCATAAGTGAAGGCAAAGAAGTTGTCTGAGTACGCGTTATTAGTCCCGAGCGCACCTTCAAAGCCCTCGATGGTTTCCTCCTTGCCGTCGAGCGACTTTCTCTTGAAGGGCGCGGAGCCCCCCGATGATTTTCTTGAGGCCGTCGGGGAATACTCGTGACGCTTCTTGAAGTGTGGCCCTTCGTACCAATACGGGCCGGAGACCAAATCCATTTTACCGTCGTGATTGAAATCGCCAAAGTTGGCGCCCTCGCCCCAGAACTTGTCGTTGACCTGGGTCTTGTGGAATGTGTGCAGCACGTAATCCTTGGCTGTGGCCATCAGAGTACTCGACAAAACGATCGCGCAGGCTATGGAAAATTTGATCATATAATATGTGTTGCAGTTCCATCGCACCCGGTCAAGCCGGATGGTGAGACTTGCGGGAACCCGTTTCCGCGAGCGCGGGCGAACGAAAACATCATCGAGCAAAGAAAGTTTCCGCAAGCGAACCCGCATGGGCTCGGACGAGTGTTCCGACGCCAATCTTGTTTCGATCGAACCACCCTTGTTTGGTTTCCAGAACATAGCGGACGTTTTCTGAAGCTGCCTCAACGGCTGTTTCATCCAGGGGTTTCAACTCGCGAATTTCGAGAATCTCCCCTTCGCTGTCGATGTATGCGCAGGAAAGAGGAATGATAGTATTCCGCATATAAAACGACGCCC
>JBDTOW010000728.1:0-3260 GCA_039933075.1 Verrucomicrobiota bacterium
CACGCAGAGACAGGCGCGACCCACTGTCCTACGGCTGACGCCACGTTTCGTGGATCGGTGGTCTGTCGGTTCCTGTCTGCCGGCTGAAAAGTAGTGTTCGACCCCGACCAGGCTCCCGGCAACTCCACCCAAATACCCCAGCCACCACAGAAGCTCACGTAAACGTGTCGCGGTTCGTTGACGTCTGACGAGTAAAACCGGAACTTGTATCCCTTGATGAAAATGGTTGGCATTCCGGCGATCAAACTCGTTTACTCGAAACTCGAAATCCAATCACGGCACCGGCAATTCATCGAAGATCTTTTGGATGATCGTCTCGCTGGTTTTCTCCTCGGCTTCAGCTTCGTAGGTGATGGCAACGCGATGGCGGAGCACGTCCATGCCGATGGTCTTGACATCTTGCGGCGTGACATAGCCGCGGCCATGCAGGAAAGCGTAAGCTTTGGAGGAAAGGGTGAGCGCGATCGTGGCGCGTGGCGAAGCGCCCAACTGAATCAGACCTTTCAAATCAATTTTGTAATGCTCGGGATCACGCGTGGCGCAAACAAGATCGACGATGTAATCCTTCACCTTGTCATCTACGTAGATGTCGTTGATGACGCGGCGGGCCGCCAGGATTTGCTCGGCATCCACGACTGGATGCGCACTTGGCAGATTCGAAGTGCGCGCCATCAGGTCGAGGATTTGCCGCTCCTCTTCGCGCGACGGGTAAACGATCTTGAGCTTCAACATGAACCGGTCCACTTGCGCTTCGGGCAGCGGATAAGTTCCCTCCTGCTCGATCGGGTTCTGCGTCGCCAGCACCAGGAACGGCTCCTCCAGTTTGAAAGTCTGCTCGCCGATGGTGACCTGTTTTTCCTGCATGGCTTCGAGCAGGGCGCTTTGCACCTTCGCCGGAGCGCGGTTGATTTCGTCGGCCAGCACGAGGTTGGCGAAGATCGGTCCCCGGCGCGTGGTGAAGCTGCCGGATTGCGGATTGTAAATCTGCGTCCCGATGATGTCGGCGGGCAGCATGTCCGGCGTGAATTGGAGGCGGGCGAATTTGACGTTAAGGCTCGTGGCCAGCGTTTTGACCGAAAGCGTCTTGGCCAGCCCGGGAACGCCCTCGAGCAAAACGTGGCCATTGGCCAGCAGCCCGATGACGAGCCGCTCGATCAAATATTTCTGGCCGACAACGACCTTGTTGATTTCGTTGAACAGCGGCTGCACAAAGGCGCTGGCCTGCTGAACTTCCGCGTTGATTGCGCTGATTCCGGTATTCATTTGTCGTGCGATATTAATGCCCATCGACAGCTCGAAACGCAAATGCGTTCAGAAAAAAACCTCGCTGTAGAAAAAGTGAAGCCAGGCCGGAACATCAACATCGCCGCAAGCGAGGACGCCGTGCTCTCGCGGTAGCTTCCGACGCGGAGCGCGGAGAGCGTGCCGCCAACGAACTTGCTTACCGAAAGAGGCTTTCTGCCGGCAGGATGCCGGCAGCACGATGGCTCAGGCGAGGCGTGTGCCCTGCATTGGACGTGGGTCCGTCTCACTTAGTTAAAATATCCGGTTGCATTTTCCATCTCCAATCGAGAGCAAAGCGCACAAACCTGAAACAAGCAGTTGGAACCGCGAAATACGCGAACCACGCGAAAACAGAATGGATTAGAGAAAAAGACCGATTCACCCAACGGGAGAATCGGCTTTTTAGGTTCAACTCATTTCCCTTTCGCGTATTTGGCGTTTTTCGCGGTTTGAATTTCCCGATTTAGAATAAAGACTTATTCAAAGATTTTTCGAGCTTGATCGATATCGCGGTGAATCTGCTCGATTAACTTTTCCCGCGAAGGGAACTTTTGTTCGTCGCGCAACTTCTGGCTGAAGATCATTTCGATCTCCTGCTCGTAGAGGTCGCCATCGAAATCGAGCAGATGTGCCTCGACTTGTGGCCGAACAGCCGCGGTGGCCATAGTGGGACGGTGACCGATGTTCAGTACGGCGCGATGAAGTTGATCGCCCGCCTGGACGTGAACGGCATAGACTCCGTTGGGGGGGAGCATGAGCCCGCTGGTCTCGACGTTCGCGGTGGGAAACCCTAATTGCCGGCCGAGGCCATCGCCGTGGACGACCTCCCCCGCCAGCGAATAAGTGCGCCCCAGCATTTGACTCGCGGCGTCGAGGTTGCCAGTCCCGATGGCTTCGCGGATGCGCGTGCTGCTGACCACTTGTCCATCGAGCGATACGGAGGCAAGGCTGTGGACTATGAATTTCAATTCCCCACCCAAAGTTTTCAAGAGGTCAACGTTGCCGCCGCGCTTGTGGCCAAAGGTGAACGCGCTGCCGACGCAGATGCTGTGTACGTGCCCCAGATCCCGGGTCAATTCCAGAATGAAACGGTCAGCCGGAATTTGACTGAAAACTCGGTCAAAGGTGATCAGAAATGTGGCATCGGTGCCGAGCGATCTGATGACGCGAAGTTTTTGCGGCAACGAATAGATCAGCAACGGTGTTCGATCCGGCGCAACGACCGAGTTGGGATGTCGATCAAAAGTGATCACGAGCGCCACCCCTTCCTGCTGACGCGCGTCCGCGATGGTCTGGCGTATGATCTGTTGGTGGCCGAGATGCACGCCGTCGAATACGCCGATCGCAACGCAAACCTTGCGCGATCCGGGATTGAGTTCCTTAGCAGCGTGGATGATTCTCATTAATTCTCGCCAAAGATATTCGAAATTCAGCCGCCGATGGACACGGATCAAAATGGGCTTTGCTAACCATCATTCTCCGTGTTTATCCGGGTGATTCCGTGGCTAAAACTTTGGGAGACATTCTTACCAGACTTGCCCCAGTTAAACGGCCAGCTTCAGAAACGGAATCACGCGATTCTCGAGCTCCGCCAGCGACAGTCTCAAGACCTCCTCAAATTCAATCGCGTTGGCAACGTCGAATTTGCCGGAGATCAGCCGGCGCAGAGTCTTGAGGTGGGCGCCACAGCCGAGTTTTTGGCCGAGCTCGTGCGCCAGGCTGCGGACGTAGGTGCCCTTGGTGCAGGCGACGCGAAAGCCGCCAATCGGCTCTTCGTAATGCGTGAACCGAAAGCTGTATATGTGAATCAGGCGCGGCTTGCGTTCGACCTCGATTCCCTTTCGCGCGAGCTTGTACAGCGGCACTCCATCTTTCTTTACCGCGGAAACCATCGGCGGCGTTTGTAACAGGTCGCCAACAAACATGGCCGTTTCGACATTCAATTGTTCGACGGTAAGGCTGGCCGGCACAGGAAG
>JBDTOW010000729.1:0-3255 GCA_039933075.1 Verrucomicrobiota bacterium
ACCGGAAAAAATTTGCTCGGGGCTTTCTCGCCCGGCTACACCGATTCTGTCGGTTCCTGGAAAATCTGGCATGGAATCAAGTCCGGCTCAGGAACAACGGTTGTCACCCACACCGGCCTGAAGGGATCGCAAGCCCCTTTGCCGGCCCTGCAAATCAAGATGGTTGGGAGCGCCAAAACCGCCATCAACACTTTCGCCCTGGGCGACACGGTTCCCGTCGGGAACCAGTCGGCGACGAGACCGTGGGACGTGCGCTATGATTGGCTTCGCGCGATTTATCGGGACCATTTCGGAATAAAACCGGCCCTCGATTTGACCGGCTTGGGAGCGGCCTATATTGCTCTGGATTATCGGATCTGCCGCAACGGCAGCATATTGATCTCCCTTTTCAATCAACATACGAATCGCGCTTCCCTCACCCTCGTTGCGACCGGCCTCTTGAAAGGCAAAACGGTCGAGAACCTCACTGCGGGCGGCATTCTCGCAAGCCAGTCCGATGGTGGAGTGAACCTTGATCTCGCCGGCGACGAATACGTGTTGCTTTACGCCTACGCCAGCGGCGATAGCCGAGATGAATCGCTCGTCAATTCGAGTCCGCACAAGCTCTGGTTCGAATCAGCGCCGGTGGCGGTCTGGCCGAACGGAGTTGGGTATGACGTGAACATCGGCTACGAAATCCGCGACGCTGGTATGAATCTGGTCGTCAGTTTTGAACGGCTCCATCCTTCCAACAAAACGTACGGCCAGTCCGCGCGAGTCAGTGTCAGCGGGAAAGGTAAACAGTCGGTTCGAGTGCCAGTTCCCGACGCGGACCTGAATGATCCTGGTTATCTTTCTTCTCGTAACGGAGGTGAGTATATCCTTCATGCGTGGCTGGAAACAGCCGGCCTCCGGGTAAGCGAAACCTCCTTGCCGGTGCGCCTGCTGTGGGGCGTGCATCCTCTTTCTCCTTTGCCGGCGAACGCGATTCGTGGACACAGTTATCCCGTGACGATGGAATGGCAGGAACTGCCTTCCGGCCAGCCCGGAGATCCGACGCCATTAAGCCGTGCTGACCTGTGGGAATCGCTTCAAGCCACGGCGGAACATTTTAAAGTTGTCGTCGAAATGAAGGCCAACAATCTGGTGGTAGCTTCGGATGAATTCGTGACGAGCACCGCCACGGAAAGCCACCAATTTTCCCTGACGGCTCCGTCCAGCTTCACCGGAGCGGTAACCTGGCTCGCCCATGTTCGAACCGCTCCTAACGTGTCGTCCCACAATGTTCAGGAAAACTTTGAAGGCCGTGCTTTGGGGGCGGATTATTGCACCAACTGTCCTGCGCGGACAACTTCGCTGCTCGCACCCTGGTCCAGCTCCGTCTACTCGCAATCAAACACGGCCCAATGGTATAACCTGGGCGTCCAATCCGATCTCGTTCACGGCGGCCAATCCGCCTTTATGGTGGCGTGGAATCCGCCGGATTCAGGAGACTTTGCTGGATTTTTTCTCCGTTACGATTTTGCTCGGGAATGGTCATTGCCGGCTGACAGAAACGAGTGGAAAAAATACACTTTCGCCTTTGATTTCATGGAAGCGAACACCAACGAATGTCTCCTGGAAATGCAGATCAAGAATAAAGACGACGACCAGGGAGGAGTCCACGCGATCAATTTCAACCGGCTTTACACTCCCGGACAAAACGGCTGGGACACCAACAAGGCATCTCTGGACCAATTTATCCCGCCGGATTATTTCGCCACCTTCGACCCGGCGCGCGTTCAATCGATCGTAGTCAATGTCCAAATGTTCAACAAGAATACGATTTACCTCGGATCGTTTGATAATATCCAATTTCTTGGTCCGGAAAGGGCGGAATCCTCAGGGACCGAGTTTGCAATTTATACCAGCGCTAACGACACATCGCCCGGACAGGCCGACACGGATGGAGACGGACTTCCCGATGTCTTCGAGACGGGCACCGGCGTTTACGTCAGCCCGACCAACACCGGGACGAATCCAAACAAGGTGGACACCGATGGGGACGGACAAACCGATGGCCAGGAGCTGTTAGCCGGAACAAATCCAAATCTGGCCGGGGACTTGGTTGCCATCCAAAGCATCCAACGAAACGCGCTCGGGGAAGCGACCATCTCGTGGTTGGCGCACAAAGGCCACACCTACGCGATCTTCTATTGCGAGGGCAGCCTGGATAGCGCTCGATTCGTTCCGCTGGGATCCATGGCTAGTTTAAGAGTTGAGGCAGACGGCCTCCTGGAAGCGGTGGATCACGCCGCGGCAGCATCCAAACAGCGCTTTTATCAGATCGCGGTCCGTTTGCCGTAGTCAGCGTGCTTCACGTCAGCGTGGGCCGCTTTTCGCATCGGAGTTGGTTCTTTGCTGTAGTGGATGGAATAATTTCCTGGCAAAAGCATAGAGTCCTGCATGGAGTGCCCGAACGGACCAGGACCATCCCGAGGGTCAGTCCCGGCTATTGGTAATTCTCAAGACAGTGTCAATTCTCACTTTGAAAAGTTGAGCGCGGTCTTCGCTCTTTCAACCCCCAGAAGGTTGGGCACATGCGTCCAACTACCCATCGCCCGTAGGCAAGGACTGTCAACAGTGAGAACTGACACATCTCCGACCCCTTTTCTTTTCGACCCCTTTTTTGGATGGAACATCCGCTCCCTGCTTGAATGGATCCAGACGCCTACGAGCGGTGGCGGCGCTTAACCTTGAGCTGGGCGAGGGAGTGCGCGAGCGACGCGTTGATGGAGGCGACTTCTGCCTCATCGAGTTTCTCGGCAAGCCGGGCTTCGGCGCGCTTGCGAGCTTCCTCAGCCTTCGCCAGGTCAATGTCTTCCTGGCCGATCGCCATGTCGGTCAGAATTGAAATCCGGTCGCCAGTTATATGCACGAAGCCATCGCCGACAGCCAGATAGTAGTCCTGCCCTCCTTTGCGCACCACAATTTCGCCGGAAACAATTTGCGTCATGAGTGGAACGTGGTTCGGGTAAATGCCCATCTCGCCCTCGATGCCCGGCAAAGTGACCAGATCCACATCCTCAGAGTAAACCTTCTCTTCCGGCGTGACGATCTCCAGTTTCAGCGTGGCCATTATGTTTTAGTTTTAACCTTAATCTTCATCTTCCTCGCTCCCGGAGAATTGAGAGTAAGATTGCGATTAAGAAACTTTGTCAGGCTTTCTTTTCCCCAGACTTTTTCGTTTCCTCAGGTTTTTTTGCTTCCTGTCCCTTCTTTCCTTCCTTGGCTGCT
>JBDTOW010000730.1:0-3244 GCA_039933075.1 Verrucomicrobiota bacterium
TATATCTCATTGACTACAAAACACTTGCGAGGACTTCCCTTGACGCGAATGGGCTGGGCCGCGCCAGTCTCCTCGATGTGAACTATACCGAGATGCACGGCGCAACCCGCGCGCTCCGCCGCTGCCAGGATAACTTTTGCGCGCGCGGCGTCGGTATTCTTCAACGTGGCGAACGACAATTCAGCCGGGCTGTATTGATGTTCGAGCAACCACGCCAGCTTGGCCGGCGCGTCGGTATCGGCGAGCGCCTCTTCGAGCAATTTAGCGACGGCGGCCACTTCCGCATCGTAAAGCGGCGCGGTGAGTTCGGGGACCTTCTTCTTTCCGTTGCGAGACTGAATCAGATTGTAAATCAGGCAGACGCGGTTGCCCTGGGTGATGGGCCGCAGCTCGTGCTCGCAGTCCGCGTAGAAAGCGGCGAACGAGATCTCGGAAAACTCAGTGCGGGCCATGGCCACTACGACCTCGCGCCCAGCGTGGCGGATGACCAGCTCGCCGCCTCGGTGCGCCGAGGGCAACACGACGACCAGCGTGCCGAACATGCCGTCGGCCTTTTCCGTGTCGCGATGCGCCTTGAAGAATCCGCCCGTGTCATAGACAAGAAGCTTGTAAAGATCGGCGGAGACGCTTGCTTCGGCGCAGCCCAGTCCATTGGTGACGGTGGCGAGGATTTGTTGAAAGGAATTCTCCCAGGACTTGCCGCCGATACGCACCTTGTCCGGCGGCAACTGCCAGACTTTGCGCACCGACTCGTCGAGGATGGTATTCTCGCCGCGGCCGTAGGGAGCGCGCACTGCCCGCTGGATAAGTTGCTGAATCTGCGCTTCAGGAACAGGAAACGAAAGCACGCCAGCGTCGTCCACCTCCACGCGCGGTAATGGCACTTCCACTGAGCCGTGCGCAAAGAAATCCCCCGGCCGCCGCACCTTCGACAACACTTCCTCCAGCGGCTCCAAGTCGTGATTGTAAGGAACACAGATGCCGTCATTTGACATGCGCGAAAGCCTATGTCGTCGTGCGTTGGCAGGCAAGAACGAGGTTTATCTCGGCCGGCAGCCCTCCAGCGGTCGCTAGTGGAGCGGCTCAGAACTCCCGATTGCCTTGAACTGGTCAAGCGGGTGAAGCTCATCGATGGTGGCGGGTGATATTTCTAGAGCATTGAAAACTTCCCCCTCCCGGTCATAGTCACACCAATGAAAATCGCCATCATCGTCGCCCGCATCCTGCTTGGACTCATGTTCGTTGTTTTCGGCTCGAACATCTTTTTCCACTTCATCCCGATGCCGCCACAACAGCCATCGCTCGCGACAGACTTCAGCAAAGCACTCATGGAGAGCCATTACGTGTTCGTCGTCGGCTTCTTGCAAGTTGCGGGCGGATTGCTGCTCTTGATCGGACGCTACGTTCCGCTGGGTCTTACACTACTCGGCCCGGTCATCGTAAACATACTGCTCTTCCACATTTTCCTCGAACCTTCAGGCCTGGCCCTGGCGATCGTCGTCGCGGTCCTTGCGCTATTTCTCCTCTGGCGTTACCGGGCAAATTTCGCCGGGCTCGTGAAGCCGTGATTATGACTTGTTACCAACCATTCCGTTTGACGACATGGCTCCGGTTTATTGCGGTCAGGCTGACCCTGTGGATCGCGCCACTCGCCGTGGTTGCGGCGGCGCGCGATCCCGGCGCCGGCGCGCCGAATGTCGCTGAGAAATATCTCCTCGATCAGGTTGCTGCCGGCAAAGTTGCTGACTTAAGTGCCGCATTTCCCGACGATGGAGCACGGATGATTCGTGGTGTATTCCTGGAGGAGTTGCTCAACGGAAGCCGCAAGGATTGGGTCATTCATCGGAATGGGGTGCAGGTCGAAGGAGCTATTGTGCGCGAGTTGGTTGATCTTCGAAATACAGAGATCACTCGCGACACGCGGTTGGCGCGCTGTCGATTCGAAGGTGGCGTCAATTTTTCCAAGAGTATTTTTAAGGACGGGCTGTCCGTTGACGAAAGTGTTTTTGATGGTCCGGCCATTTTCTCGGAGATGAAGGTTACTCGAGGGTTCAGCCTGCAAAAGGCTTTGGTCAAAAGTAGGGCCGATTTCGAACAGTTGGAAGTGATCGGTGTTCTGCAAGCGGGCGGTGTCGCTTTCGAGGATGTGCATGGCTGCGTCACCTTCAATAATTTGAAGGCTGGAAACACCGTCTGTTTCACCAACGCACTGTTTGCATGCGCTGTGGACTTCAAAAACAGCCGAGTCGTGGGTGACCTGAGATTCGATAGTGCGCGCTTTACCCATTCGACCGCACTCGCGAGCTTCGAGGGCTTGAAGGTGGAAGGAAGCACCTTTTTCTCGCAGGCCGAATTCGCCGGATACGTCTCTCTCAAGGACAGCCGTTTCAACGCCCTTGATCTCATGCAGGTCAAGTGGCCGAAGCGAGAGTACGGCGAGTGGCTCTGGCTCAATGGCGCCGGCTACCAACGCATCTCGGCCGGGGATGAGCGAAGTTCCTCGAGCAACCTGCTCGCTCTGGTGAATCGCGCCGCGCACCGCACCGCCTATAGTTCGGACATCTATTCATCCCTCGCGGAGTTTTATCGCCGCGAAGGCTACCCGCGCGAAGCGAACCAGTTTTTGATCGCGCAGAAGCGGCGCGAGCGGGACGAAGCGCTGCACGGGATGGAATGGTGCTGGAGTTTGTTCCTCGACTGGTTCGTCGGTTATGGGCGCAGCCCCGAACGCGCCCTCTTTTGGAGCATTTCGATCGTGCTGGTCGGAATGCTCGTGTTTCGTCCGCACCGCATGGAACCGCGCACGACCAATCTGAAGACGGATTTCTACAGCCCGTTCTGGTATAGCGTTGATTTGTTTCTGCCGCTCATCAAATTGCAAGACGCCGAACTGTGGAAGCCTCGTGACCACTTCCGATTCGCGCGATTTTGGAGCCGGGTTCACACCGTGCTCGGCTGGGCGTTGATTCCCATCGCCCTGGCCGCTTGGACGGGCATGCTCGAGAAATAAGTGCGGTTCGGCCACACCCTCCGCGGACAGCATGGCCGTCGGCCTGAAGCCTGCTTGGCAAGGAAAGGGCGAAGCTCTTCGGCTGCCCGATCAACTTCACCGCGCACCAACCTGACGCCGCCCTTCATCCAGATCGATGAATTCAAACATCGTCTGTACCGTGCCCGGTTCCAGTCCGATCTCTGTCAGGCGCTCATTCAATCGCTGTGTCCCGGCATCGCGCCAGCCGCGTTT
>JBDTOW010000731.1:0-3244 GCA_039933075.1 Verrucomicrobiota bacterium
GGCAGGATCGTCGTTCTTGAAAGTGGCAACGGCCTTTTCCGTGAGCGAGCCGATTTCGGCGCCGCCGGGTATCCGCGCCCACGTCGTGTCAATGCCGTCCATCAAATCCTTTGTGGCCGGTTCGCCGCCCAGGATAGTGAACGTTTGCGGGTTCGCTCCGCCGCCGCCCCTGCCGCCAAAATTGCCAAAACCTTGAGTGATATGCATCGCGCGGCTGCGTCCGGCGATGGCGCCGAACGGCTCGCCGGTCACAGGATCGTCGCCGCCGATATCGACAGTAACGGTCGGTCCAGTTGGCTGTCCGCCGCCGCGGGCTCCTCCGCCTCCATTCCATGCTACTCGTTTGGGCTGCCAGGGCGAGAGGCCTTGCGTGAGTTGTTCTGGATACGCTTTGGGATCGCCAGCCAGCTTGAACGCCTCGACCCCGAGGATGCCCGATGCGGTGTGATGCCCGTGCCCGCCGCTGCCGGGCGGAATGGGGAATCGAGTCACCATGACATCTGGACGAAACTGGCGGATGATCCGGACGACATCCGCGAGCACTTGATCCCGGTCCCAGAAACGCAACGTTTCTTCCGGCGTTTTCGAGAAGCCGAAATCAATGGCGCGAGTGAAAAACTGGCGGCCACCATCAAGCTTGCGCGCGGCCAGCAATTCCTGGGTGCGCGCCACACCGAGTTTCTCGTCAAACTCCGGGCCAATTTCGTTTTGCCCTCCGTCGCCGCGCGTGAGCGATAGATACGCCGTGCGATAGCCGCGGCCTCGCGCGAAATATGTGATCAGAGCGGTGTTCTCGTCGTCCGGGTGCGCCCCGACATGAAGCACGGTGGCTACCGTTCCGAAACTGCGGAGTTCCTGGAGAATCGCGGCCGGCGTTGCGGGAACCATCTCGCTTGCGTCGGCCTCAAACGCCGCCAGTGCGCACACCGCGCCGAATCGCAGCCGGTTCAGAATACGCCCGATTTTCCAACGGAGCGGCGGCATCATTTGAGTGAATCCGCGATGTCTTTGGCCTGTCGAGCCATTACACTCGTCGGACCTTCCAGTTTTTTCCCGGTTTCAACGGCTTTGGCGGCGACTGCTTTCGCGTCTGTATTTCGACCGAGCTTGACTAGAATGCGTGTTTTCAGCAGCAAAGTACCAGGATAGTCCTCTCGGAGTTTGATCGATTCGTCAACCCAGGCGAGAGCCTGTTCGAGGTCGCCGCCGTTGTCATAGAGAAGGGAAGACGCTCCATAATAGAAATTCCAGGTCTTTGGCTCATTCGCCGCGATCGCTGGTTTGATTTGCGGCATCAGCATTCCAATCGTGTCCACTTCGAGCTTGAGCGGCACGCGTGTGTTTTCCCACACAAGATAAAGTGTGGCGCTGGTGTCTCGCAGGTCGGAAATCCCAATGCCAAACGATTCGATCGGATTTGGCGTGGCGACCGGTTTCGCTGTCATGCGCGCGGTGTCATTCTCTTTCTTGTAGGCATACGCCCCCCACGAGGCCTTCTCGGGAAGCTTCTGGACGATGATCGTCCATTCATCCCGGCCCGGAATGGTAAAGAGCTCGTAAGCGCCGGCCGATAGGGATGTCCCTTGCAGCTTAACGTCAGTGCTGAACGTGACGCGCGTTGCTGCGTTGGCGCCCGTCCGCCAGACTTCCCCGTACGGAATCATCGCGCCAAATACCTTCCGCCCTCGCAGGCTCGGGCGAGAGTAAACGATCTCAACATCGGTCAGACCGACGCGCTGCTTCAAGGTGCAGGCGGGGCTGGGCGCGGGAAATTCAACGCGCGGTGTCTGGCCGTAAAGATTGGCCGCGTATAGGAATGCAGCCACCACCGTTAAGGGAATGAAAGTGCTTGCCTTCATGGATATGCGGGGAACAGAGCAACGAATGCTTCAATGCTATTTTTTAACAACAAACGGCACGGAATATTCCGCGTTTTCCCACGAGAGCTTGATCAGGCCGCCGCCGGCGGAGTTTTTCTGAACCGCCATGGTGAATTGGGTTACCGGCGACGAAGCCGTGGCTTTCGTGAGGTCTACTTGCGCCAGATCGTTTTTTTCGTCCACAGGCACGCCCCATTGGCCTATTTTCTTGCTGATAACCAGTTTCGACACGCCCGTTTCGTTTGGAACCATATAAAGGGTGTAAGCGCCGGCTGGAACCGCGACGCCGCCTATTTCGAGCGGCTGCTGCGTGATAAGGAGAGTAGCTTCATCCGAACCCATGCGCCACGCCTTGCCATAAGGCACCAATCCGCCCCAAATCTTTCGCACTTCGCCGGTCTTGGGATGCTTGGTGTAAGGACGTCCGTAACTAATCGTCACCCGATTGTCATCAATCACGGCACTGGTGGTTTCGTGGGGACTGTTGCCGCCGGTTGAGGCGGCACGGGGAGCTGGTTGGGCGGTTGCGGATAACCCACCGGCGATGAGCGCCACAATGGCCAGGATTGAAAGGAGTTTATTCATAGGATTGAGGTTCTTTCAGTTTTTCGAGTTTTTGTGCTGGAATCTTTTCACCAGGCCAAGCCTGTCGCGACATTCGTTCACGAATAACATGGCCATGCGATTTAGATGAAGACAGTTCATATCGAAGGTTGGTTTCATTTATTTGCAAGGCTCTTGTGAGTCGACGCTTCAGGCTTCTTTTCCTGCGCGTTTCCGGTGACCTGCGCAATATGACCGTGCGAAACGACTCATACCAGTCAGAAATGAAACCATAATGGCGGCAGATCAGTTTTGGCCCGGATGGTTTTGTTTACATTGCTCTGGGAGATGGTGGCCTCGGGGGCCTGGCAATCGCTGGCGAGGCCCTCTTTGAGCAGGCCTGCTCAGCGTTTTCCGTAGGGATGAACCTCATCGAGAGCATCGTTGGAATGGCTTTGAATTTCAAAGTAAAAGCAGTCAAACTGCGCCCCCTGAACATCATCGCTCCAGAACGAACCGGCAACAACAAAGGAATGGACACATGCCGTGTTGCGCAAGTATTTTCATTACGTCCAAAAAAAATGCGGACCCTCGATGAACGAACCGAGACTTCACCGCATCCCCAAGTTCTATGAAACTAACAATTATCTCCATCGTCACCACGATCACTGTGCTCTTCGCCAACCGCGCCCTTCCCCAAGACAAAAAGGCAAGTGAGTCGGCCGACAAACCGAAAGACATCTCAACCCAGGCAGCCGCGGAGAAGCCCAAGGCAACTGCCGAAGAATTGGAAGGCAAATTCAAAGCCATGCTTACGAAAG
>JBDTOW010000732.1:0-3240 GCA_039933075.1 Verrucomicrobiota bacterium
CCTCGGGTGGAACGTAAGTTTTAACCTCGTAATCGTCAGAAACCGCATCGCTGCCGGTGACGCGGTACTTCAAAGATGCCTGCACATTTTTGAGGGGATGGATATACTCGCCATTCTTCGATTTCGTGAGTGCAACGGTTTGCCATTCCGAGCGACCTTCCTCGCGCCAGTAAAAAGTTGGATCTTTTGGCAGACGCCCCCGGAATATGTTCGTGACATCGAGATCGTGGCCTACCGGAATTTCCGCGTTGCCCGGTTTGACCTCGACTTGCGTGTAAAACGTTCGCACCCACGGAAAAGCCGTCCGTTTGAAGGCGGTGAAAGCCACTGGCGCCACGAGAACGAAAACCAGCACGGCGATCGCTGCGGCGACGAAGATTCCAATCGGACGCAGCCATCCCTTGGTGTACGACAAGTCGGTCTTCCGCAAATTCTCAGCCGCTTGCGCCTCGAGCGCCGCCACCAGTTCCGGTTCATATTCATGGACCGCTTTGCGTTGGCCGCCGAGATATTCCGCGGCGGTCGAAACCACGCAACTCGCGTCCGGATGTTGAGCCTCGGCATCGAGCGCGACTTCTTTGAGCCGGGTTGGCTGGCGCCAGTACGCGAGGAGTCGAAACAACCCGAAGCCAATGAGACCGGCAAGCAGCAGCGATCCGGCGGCACGCGCGGACACCGACAACACGATCCAATAATCCGCGAGCGCAAGACCGAGCAAAACGAGCAACCCGATCGCGCCGATGGTCCCGGCCCAGGCCAAACGTTTGGACATGTCTTTGGCCCGGCGCGCGGCCTGGAGACGTTCGTTCGCGAATTTGGAGGGCTCATTCATAACGTACCTTCGGTTAAGCCAACGTTCGATTGGCGAGAAGTAATTCCACAAAAAGCAAGACCACAACCGCCATGAGCAAGACGCGCCAGAGTTCCTTTTGGTTACCGGTCTGCCCGAATAAACCGGCCGCCAGGGTGGTCGGCTGCGCTTCCTGGCCGCGGACAAGTTGCTCTTGAAATGCGTTGGGCGACAGAGCGGCCAATTCCGATTCTTGCGCCGGCAGGTTTACCGCGAGACGTTGGAGTTCCCGTCCGCCTTGATCACGCAACGTATAAATTCCCGGCATGGCGAGATCCAAATCGCGCAACCGCCCTTGCTCATCCGCGGTGACAAGGATCTCTTTCCCTCCCGGGCGCTGCAATTTGAACTGACGCTTCCCAGCCGCCGTGCCCAACCCAATCTCGGCAATCTGGCCCGACACAAAATTGGTGACGGATTGAAATTGCTCGAGCACCGATCGGCCCGCCAGAAAATTCCCGGCGCCGTGCAGCCAGGGAACAAAGGTCTTGTGCTTCGGCCAATCCGTCCAACTGGTATCTGCTGAAGTGTTCACCAAAACGACCCGTCCCTGGCCCACCATGCGTCCGATTAAAAATGGAGTTCCATCGTCGAACTGCGCGGTCGCAAAATTGCTTTCAATCAGCGTCAGCGTGCAGCGGCGGGAGAACTCGTGCAAAGCGAGATTTCCACTGTTGAGAAGAAGAAACGCCGCGAAGATCGGACTGTTCGTGTCATACACCCCAAGGCGCCAGCGCACGTTTGACTCCAGCCGGGAATCGATTCCGGTTAACTGCACCGGCAGCAGATCTTTGAACTCAGAGTTGTACCGGTTCACGCTGATACCGTCACCCAGGAAGATCATCAGGCCGCCCCCCGCCCGCACAAAGGATGATAATGCCTGCGCTGCCCCGGGAGGAATCTGGCGCAAGCCAGGCAAGATGACGACCTCGTAGCGGGCCTGTTCCGGTCGGGGCGATAACTTACCAACGAGAGCATCGGGGTTTATCTTGTCCACCATGAACCGGGCTGGACTGGGATTCGTCGTGCCCTGCGTGGGATCCAACGCGCTCGTAATGAAGAAACTTTCTTCCTCAAAACTGCGCGAAGTCTTGCGGCCCTCGACCACCAAAACCCGGACCGCTTGCGGTACGAAGATCGACTGATAGCGCACGTTGTCGAGCGCCAAGCCATCTTTGGCCGGCAGGCGCACCTCGGCCGAATGCCAGCCGGGCGCTAGTTTCGGCAGGGTGATTTCAACATTCGTAATCGCTCCAACTTTCAGGTCGGTGGATCGGCCTCCGGCGGGTTTACCGTCAATTGCCAACTCGACTTTTTGTTGTTTGGCCTCTTCGTCGGAATAACTCGCGAGCGTCGCCTGAGCCTTGGGCAGCCCTTGAAGGTTCAACTGCAAATCGGTTATCGCGTTATTCGGCGTAAACAGATCACCTACGTTGAGCAGCTTCACTTCGACATCCTTTGGCACCGGCGCTGACGCCAGCTTTTGACATTCGTTGCGCTGAAGATCCGTGACCACGCAGATCATCGTGGCAAATTTGGGATCGGTGAACCCCATGAGCTTAATCCCCTGCCGCAAACCCTCTCCGATATCGCCGTGTCCAAAAGTGGGTTGAAGTTCGTTCAAGGCCCGGCTGATCGCGACCGATGGAGCGAACCCGGAAAGAACATCGTTTTGTGCCGAGCAATCCACCAGCGCGGCGCGATCTTCCGGTTTCAACCCGGAAAGAATTTTTTGGATGGCCTCTTTCGCGCGGTCCCAGCGGAACCCGTCGTTTCCGGTCGCTTGCATGCTCGCGGAGCGGTCCACGACAAAGATCACCTGGCGGCGTTTTTGCTCGCCCGGCCCGATCTGGTTTTGCGGGAGGTACGGCCGCGCAAACGCGAGCACCAGCAAGGCGAGCAAAAGGAGGCGCACAGCCAGCAGGAGCAGGTTGCGCAATTTCCGGTTTTTCGTCGATTGCTGATCCTGTTTCTGGAAAAACTGAATTGTACTGAACCGCAGCCGCTGTTTTTTCCGTTTCAAGAGCAGATGAATCACAACGGGAATCGCCAGGGCGGCAAGCCCGGCGAGCAACCCGATATTGGTAAACAGCAATCTTCCCATACGCTAAATCGCCGCCCTCTTTTCCAAATACGAGATAAGCGCCACGTCCAGAGGTGTGTCAGTGCGCAGCCGTTGATAGTCGATTTCCAATTTGGTGCACTCCTGCTCGATCTGTTTACAGAATTCGTTCAAGCGGCTCTGGTATTCCGCGCGGAAAGCCTCGGCGTGGACCGGCAGTTCTTCGCCCGTTTCGCTGTCTTCCATGATGACTTCGGTCTCGTAAGGAAGGTCGAGTTCCTCGGGCGCGAGCACATGAAACACCATCACTTCCTGCCGCTGGCCTTCG
>JBDTOW010000733.1:0-3239 GCA_039933075.1 Verrucomicrobiota bacterium
CGGCCGGGCACGCGCCGGACTACTGATTTGCGAATTTCCCTCACCGCCTTCTTGAATTCCGCCGCATTCGCTTTGCGGATCTCTTTCTCAAGATCCGCCAAGGGCGGCATTTCCGCGTAAACATAACAAGCGAGCGAATTCAGGGTAAGCGGCTCGAGACGGAATGGGAAAGGATAAAACACGGTGTCCCAAGGAAAATCTTCACGGTCGAAAGTGACTGGACCGCCCAGCAGGCAAAGCACGTTCTGCACGGTCAGCAAGTGGCCCATTTCCTCGCGGGCGACGGACAAAATCTGGTCGCGCCAACGGCGAACAATGCCCTGGGACCTGGCGTCCTTTGGCACCTGTTCGCCGCCGAGCGAATACGCGGCGTACAGATATTCCACCATCAGGCAGTGCTCGAGCTCCGCTCCAATGTGCAGCAGGAGCACCAGGTAGTCGCGCCACGCCATTTCGGGCGGTTTGGGCGGGAGGGAGGATTCGCCCAAAGCTTCGCGTTTCACCGCGCTGTGTGTCGGCGCCGGCTTAAGATTCAGATGCCGATATACCCGCTGTTTCACCGAGCTTCTTCGTTTGGAGATGGAGCCCCGTTGCGCGAGGGAATTCCAGGCGGCTGATCTCGAGATTATTAAAAGGTGAATCTTCCAACCGGCCTATCGCCGCCGGCCGGTGTTACACTGCTTGCCAGCCTCTTTAAGCAACAGAGGACAGTAGGATCTGTTAAAGAACGCAGGTTATTCTCTACGTTCCACGAGCGTCAATAAAATTTCGTTAATGCGTAAGCACGTGAGACCAGGTGTGATCTCCAAACTTAATCTGTCGTCGCTAAACGGAGGTATTGTGATATGAGCAGTTCATGAGAGAATTAGCCACGAGGAAGGAATAAAGATAAAAGAAGCACAGCGACCGTTGGACCACCGTGCTTCGTTTCCTCGAGACAAATCTTATTGGCGGGTGTAAGGCTGAAGATTACCCCCTCAAACAAATTGATTCGAGTTCTCCAGAGAATGTACTACTTGCCGCCGCTAGTTTTCGAGATTCTCCGCCATGGGAGCCGGGAGCGGGTTCGAATTCTGTAGTGGTTCGCCGAGTGATACTCCAAAGCGCGCTCCACTCGACGATATCGCTGTTACCAACCTTTGATATTCGATCAGGGAGGCAGGTTTCAAGTGGAAGGATGTCGCGCCCGCATCGTGAGCCTGGCGGCGGTTATCCGGCTGATCTGATGTACTCAGGATGACAACAGGAGTTCCGCTGAAACCGTGCTGAGACCGGATCCACCGTAGCACCTCCCACCCGTCCAATCCGGGCATTTTCAAATCGAGCAGTACGAGAGCCGGAGTGGAGAACCTGCCTAGATAACCTCGAAGGACTTCGATGGCACTGATCCCGTCTTTCGTCCGGAAGAATTGTACTGCCCGTATGTACCTTGCAAAACCCTTTCCAAAAGAAAAAAATCGTCGTCGTTGTCTTCCGCTACAAAGATGTGCTTTCTATTGTTCATATTCAGAGATCTCCATTTTCGTCGGCGGAGAATCTTTCAGCCCTCCCGGAGCCAGTTCATTGCATACAAAGCGCGCCACCTGCCGCACGCCGGCCAACAGAACAATATCCATTTTCACCAGAACCGGATGGCTCAATGGACGGCGGTCCCGCCGGCGAACGCTAGCAATCCGAACGCAGTGCCCGTTTTCCATTCGTTCACAAGCCCAGACTACCACTGGCATCAGCGAATCAAGTTCGTGGTGGAGGTGGGCGTTGAATTGCTCCTCTTCCGTGATACTCATAACCCAGCAATCCTAACTCGCAGTTTGGTTCCGAGAATCAAAGAGATTACGGACAGCGTGTCCGCTAAAATACTGACAGCGATCGGCGCGCGGGATCCAGAGTTCCTGTAACAGGCGCAGGCGGCGGGGCGGCGAGGGATTTCGATTGAGCCTTAAACGAGCTGGTGCGCGATGGCGGTGCTGGTGAGTTCCGCGGCGTTGCGAACTTTGAGTTTGCGCATCAGGCGGGCGCGATAAGTTTCAACCGTGCGGGAGCCCAGTTTGATTTGCCCCGCGATTTCTTTTGTTGTGCGGCCCTTCACGATGAGTCGAAGCACTTCGGTTTCGCGGCCGCTCAGCCCGTATTGATTCACGGTTTGTGGTTCCGCGGTATCCAGATAATCCTTTAGAACGATAGTGGCGATCGATGGACTAAAGAATGCGTGCCCACGAAATGTGGCTTCAATGGCCTCGGCAATTTCGTCAGGAGAGGCATCCTTTAACACGTAAGCCCGGGCACCGGAACGCAAAATTTTGAGCACGTATTCGCGGCTTTGATGCACCGTCAGCGCAACCACCTTCACTTCGGGAAATTCTTTGTGGATCAAAGCAGTGGCATCCATGCCGTTCATACCGGGCATGTTGATGTCCATCAGCACGACGTCCGGCGAAAGCTTTCGCACTTTGGCAATCGCCTCCTCGCCATTTGCCGCGTCTCCGACGATTGTGACGACCGGGTGATTTTGAAAACTGGAGCGGATGCCCCGCCGCACGATCAAATGATCGTCGACCAACAATACTCGAATTTTTGTTTGGCCGCGGCTTCTGTTCACAGCGGAATTTTGAATTCGATTTGAGTGCCCCACCCAACTTTCGACTGGACGAGGAGCAAGCCGTTTACATAGGAGGCGCGCTCTCGCATGTTGGCAAGACCCCAATGCGAACCATTGGTTGCTGGTTTATCGGCGAAGCCGCAGCCGTTGTCTTTGACGCAGAGGGTGACCGCCGTGAGGGACGCCGAAAAGCGCACTTCGATCGCGGTAGCACGCGAGTGTTTCTCGACGTTCGTGAGCGCTTCCTGAAGGATGCGATAGATCGTGAGTTCGATTTGCGGCGGCAAAGCGGGCATCAGATCGCTAAGCCGGAGAGTGGCGCGAAAGCGGGTCCGCGCGCGAAATTCGGCCCCGAGTGTTCGCATGGCGGCAAGCAAGCCCAGATCATCCAGTTCGCTCGGACGCAGATTTCTCGAGATGGCGCGAATCTCAGTGATAGTACGCTCGACCAGATGCCGCGTTTGGACAACAATACGGCGCAGCGGTTGATTCTGCCGGATCAGTCGTTTCTCAAGGTCGTGCAACCGATGTTTGGTGGATGAAAGAAGCTGGTTTACGCTGTCATGTAATTCACGAGCGACGCGCTGGCGTTCTTTCTCCTGCGCTTCGAGGATATTCTTCGAGAGGTCACGTTGCGCCT
>JBDTOW010000734.1:0-3238 GCA_039933075.1 Verrucomicrobiota bacterium
TCTTGGGACGAACACAACGGCCTCGAAGAAGGGGGCGCTGTGGATTCAGAATGCGGCGAAGCACGGCGATAAAGTCACCTATCAGGTGCAGTTTGCCACGCCGGGCACGTATTATCTCTACATGCGCTTTACGATGTTCGAGAGTGGTGTGGGTGCGGCGCACTACCTGAATGAGGATTCCTTTTTTGTTCCTCCGGACTTTGATAAAGATCCTCAGAACGACTGGCCGTTGGTGGACGCCGGAGGTCAGAACGGTGGTTACACCGAAGGGTGCTGCGATGGTGCTGGTTTCCTGTCGATTCCAGAGAAGGGAGGCGGAGGAGTTCGCGTAAACCATTCAGCAGGGAATGTCGATGCCGATGGCAACCCACTCGGCAGCGATTTCTGGGAAGGGACCTTCCATTGGAACGATCTGCTTTCGAGTCAATTCTTGAATCCCGATACGCAAGGCGAGCCGAGTCTCCGTCGCAAGTATGAAGTAACGACGAACCAGGTGGGCAAGACGCTGACCTGGACAATTTCCAATCGTGAAAGCGGTCTGGCGGTTGACCTCTGGCTGTTCAGCACTAATCCCGATCTGATGGATCAATACTCGCAAGCCGAGTTAGACCAGGTCTTGCTCAATAGCGGTTCCAATCCGCCGCCGGTTCTTCCACAACTCAGCATCAGCCACGTCGGAAATACGGTGGTTATTTCCTGGCCGGCGGAAGCCAGCGGTTTTGTCTTGGAGACTTCCAGCACACTTTCGCCGCCGAACTGGAAACCTGACACGAGTCCGTCCGTAATTGTCGGCGGCGGTCGAAAATCCGTGACCATCGATCTGGCAAATGGAACCAAGTTTTATCGTCTGAGAATGCCCTGACAATCACGCTCCTGCTCCCGGAAACGATGTTACGTCACCGGATTTCCCCGGCGCCTGGATCAATAGCTCGGAAATACCGGCTCGGGACCGATTCCGCCGGCTTGAGCCGTTGCCATGAATTCGTCAGGGTGACGAATTCCGCTGGGCTCCAAAGTGAAGCGGAACCGAGGCTCGTGGCCGATTCGAGGCGATAGGTTTGGCCGAGCTCTCCGAACAGGATCAGACCTTGGTCGCCATTCAGGAAAAGCAACGCTGGGCTGGCTTCGAAACGGGAAGCCCGGTAGGAAATCAGCAAGCCGCTGCCGCCTACTTCGACGCGATCAGCCAGATTCACCTGCCCAGGAACCCACATCGATGGCATCGTCTACGCCATCCAGACTGAATGCGGCTCCGACCACGCCCGTTGAAAAACTTGTTCCGCCTGTTAATGCAGCATCGTGGTTTCCTTGAAGGTCAAAGGCGTGTCCGTCCCCGGGGAGGTGCGTGATTAAACCCGCCGGCAACGGCAAACAGGGACGCGGCGCGGCCTTGACGATTTGTCCAACACCCAAAGGTCTACTCGATCCGTTGCCTGTCCGGCAACCGTCGGATCGTTACATGCAGCTTGTCGCGGTGCTTAAAAAGTCTGGCTTTGACAGCTTGTCACTTGTAATTCTCACCCGTCACTATGCTAAATGCCTTTCGCATGCTCCTCAAGAATCACGGCTTCGCCGCCGGGGCAGCGCTCACAATAACGCTCGGTTTCGGATCTTCGGCCAACGCTCAGGATTGGACCCAGTGGCGCGGGCCAACGCGCGACGGGATCGTTCCAGCATCAAGCGCGACGACGTCGTGGCCCGAGTCATTTGATCGAGTCTGGCGCGTCGAGGTCGGGGAAGGATACTCGTCGCCGGTTGTTTCGAACGGACGAGTGTTCGCCCACAGCCGCCGCGATTCTGACGAGCTCGTTACTGCCATCGGGCGAACGAATGGCCGGGTAATTTGGCAGCAGACGTACCCGGCGCCGTTCCAAAAAAACCAGTCCGCAGTCCGCATGGCAAAGGGCCCGAACTCGACGCCGCTTGTTCTGGGTGACCGGCTATTCACTCTCGGTGGGAGCGCTATTCTCACCGCCTGGGACACCGCGACCGGCCGCCAGCTCTGGCGCAAAGACTTATCGGGGACAGTCGATACCTCAAAGCTTTTCTGCGGGACTTCTGCCTCACCGCTTGCGGTCGCCGGCCTGCTGGTTGTGCAGGTGGGCAGCGACGTCCACGGTGGCCAGATCATCGGGGTCGATCCAGCGACGGGCGGTGCAAAATGGGAATGGCGCGGGCTCGGGCCGGGTTACGCGTCGCCTATCGTGGTTGATGTTGCTGGCAAGGCGCAAATCGTGACGCTCACCGAACGGTCGATCATTGGCCTTGATGCGCAGAGCGGCGTCGAACTTTGGACCACGCCGTTTCCCGACGAGTGGCAGGAAAATATTGTGACGCCTCTTTGGACAGGCTCGCATTTGATCGTCTCGGGCACGCGGCAGGGCACGCACGCCTACGCGCTCCAACCAACCAACGGCCAATGGGGGGCCACCGAGGTGTGGAAGAATCCGGGGGTAGCAATGTACATGAGCTCGCCCGTATATGGCGACGGCTTGATCTATGGCCACTCCCGGAAAGAGCGCGGCCAGTTTGTCGCGCTCGACGCAAAGACCGGAGCGATCCGTTGGGCATCCGATGGACGAGACGGCGATTATGCTTCGGTGCTTCTCACCCCGCGCTCCATCGTCTACCTGACCAACGGCGGTGACCTCATCATTGCTCGTCGCAGCACGGCGACTTTTCAGGTCGAGCGGCGTTACCGAGCCGCGGATGCCGGGACCTGGTCCATCCCAGTGCTTGTTGGCGCGGATGTTCTCGTGCGTGATGCAACAAGCCTCATTCAGCTCCGCGCGCGGCCAATCAGCGGATCAGTTCAATGAATGATCCCGATAAACGATTTCCCCTACCCGTTTAACGCCGGATAGCCGTGCATCTTTTCCAGCATTTCCTCCACGGCGGCTGCCAGCCCGACGGTTACGGACCGGCTGATAATACTGTGGCCAATGTTCAGTTCCACGAGGTGTGGCACCACGTGGAGCAGGTTCACGTTTTGATAATTGATCCCATGCCCGGCGTTGACCTTCAGTCCCAGAACGTGAGCCTGCCTGGCCGCTGCCACCAGCCGTTCGATTTCTTCATTGCGTTCGCGCTTTTGATGGAAATGTTCGGCAAACGCGCCGGTGTGTAACTCCACAAATTCGCTTTTCACGCGGGCCGCCGCTTCGATCTGGTCCAGGTCCTGGCAGCCGTCGCGACGAGCAGCCGTTCCGTCAGCCCGCCCCATTTGCGTTCTTGTGCC
>JBDTOW010000735.1:0-3237 GCA_039933075.1 Verrucomicrobiota bacterium
CCCTCCCGCAGCCTGGAAGAGGAAGTCATCTTCCAAGGCGGACTCCCAAACAATCACGGGAACACGGCTGTTCAGAAACTTCGCTCCCCCTGCAACCGCAATTACAGTACCCGAACCCAGGCTGGAGGAGACGATCACGAGATCTTTTCCAATCGCGGTGGAGCCGTCATCGGGCACCGCAGTGCCCGTGGTCAAGGTCACATCGAAGCCCCGGGCCTGTAGGTCTTTAAGCACCGCCTGATCGCCGGCGAATGTCAGAGGGCCTGGATCGGCAGTCACCAACAGGATTTGGTATTTTGAATTGAAACTAACCTGATTTCCGGTTGAAGCGACGACATTTCCGGCGAGATCCTTCACCCCCGTCACCGTTAGGCTATCGCTCGTGCCGATCGCAATAGGCGCGGTAGTGAGAATGACATTCGTTCCGTCCGGCTGCAGCACAGCCAAGCTGATGATGTTGCTGCTGCCCAGCACGTAATTAGCGGCGAGATTCGCGGTGACAGCAGTGACGAGTTCTGAAAACGTAACCTTCAGCCTGGCGACATCACCGTAGCGCGTCACGGAAACGACCGTGGGCGCGTTGGTGTCAGGCGGCAGCGAGGAGGAGCCAGCATTAAGCTGGACATAGTCGATACCCATCCAATTGCCGCCACCGTCGGCATTGTAGTTGATGCCTTTAAGGCTCACGATGTTATCGAACCCGGGACCCACCTGTGCGTTCACGCTGTCGAGACGGAACTGCGGAGTCGTGTAATCCGTATTCAAATCCACCGGACGGACGAGGATCTGGGGCTCGACCAGCACGCCATTGATATAGACTTCAACGCCATAGCGCACATCGGTGTTTGCGTCGGATGGGTCATCCAAATTGAGGGCGGCAAAGCTGACCGATAGCAGGTCAAAGGGCTTGAGTGTGCTGGGGAGGTTGAAGTGATAGCGCAAATCATCGTCGGCGTCGGCAAAGGCGCGCTCGGCAGCCTCTTCGTTGACCGCAACCACACCGACCGGGGTATAATCGCCGTAACTTGCGGTGACGCTGGCGATGACATTCGTGTAGACGCCAGCGAAGTAGTAATCATTATCCGCCCCATGGGCGACCGAGGTGCTGGTCGGCTCTCCCGGCAGCGGGCTTATCGACCCGTTTTCCTGCACGAAACTGGTGTTGGCTCCCCCACCCGTACCCACCGGCCATCCGTTGTCTTTGAGGCCGACGGTCCAAAGGAGCGGCAGCGCCGCCGGCGCGTTTGTGGGGTTGACGACATTAGCCTCAAGCTTGACATAGTCGATTCCCATCCAATTGCCGCCACCGTCGGCATTGTGGTTTACGCCTTTAAGGCTCACGATGTTATCGAACCCGGGCCCCACTTGTGCGTTCACACTGGCTAGACTGAACTGCGCGGTCGTGTAATTGGTTGTAAAACCGTCTGCCTGGTGAACGACGATCTCAGGCTGGATTTGCAAGCCGTTGAAAAAGACTTGGGCGCCGTAGAAAGGATCCGGGTTGGTTGTATCCAGATTGTTCGGGTCCCAGGTGACCGTAAGCATGTCATTTGTCTTGAGCCAGGTTGGAAGATTGAAGTGGACGCGCCAATCATTGTCCGCGCCGGCGAAGGCGCGTTCAGCGGCTAGTTCATTGACCGGAACGTCACCGACCGGCGTGTAATCGATGTAAGCGGCGATCACGCTGGGGATCGTATTCGTATACACACCGGCGAAGTAGTAATCATTGTCCGCGCCGCCAGAAGCCACCGTGCTCTCCGGGCTTCCCGGCAGGTCGTTGATCCCCCCACCTTCCTGATCGAAGACCGTTTCGGGGCCCCCACCCACACCGGTCTGAGGCCAAGCCTCATCATCCTTTCCGACTTGCCAGACGAGTTGTGCCCGACTGGTCAGCGAAGTTGCAGCCAGGACAAGGAGGGAAAACGCGAAGGAGAAAGCAGTTTTTGTTTTCATGTGGGTAAGCGAGTCCGAGTTTTTTTGCAGAATCGTGGAGGACGGTCAAACAAATTCTCCGCAAAAAATGGACTTCGCCCCTAATCCCTGGCCTCTCGCACTTGCCACGGCACATTTCGCCCCTGCTCCACTGCGGGTGGTCTCGTCGGTGGCCCACGTCACGCCGACCTGGCTGCCGTCCTCGCGAGGGACGCTCCACTTGACGAGTCCGTCCATCACCTCGATCTTGCGCACCGGTCAGAAGACAAAGTTAGCTTGACGTGCCGCGGATACGCATGGTTGTTTTCAGGTCCGACGATGACCTGCGCTCAAGCCCCAATACCAACCTGCCCGACCGGGACGAGGGCTTTCCCATTCTTGTTCATGTCCGTCTGGGTATGCGGCGGCGCCTTGCTGAAATGGGACACGCGATGGCTCTACCGGCTGGCCGGTCTGACGGTGATCGCGGTCCAATGGCCGGGCCACCGGCAACAAGCGCTTCTGCGCGTGCTGCTATTGCTGGCGTTGGTTTTTCAGGCTTGGGAGAAAGTTGAGGCCAGCGAGGATGCGACCGTGATCAGTGCGCTGGTTACGTCCGAGGAAACGGTTTTGACGCTGAGTCCAAAGATGAGCGCGCTTTCGAAGGGCCTGTTCGACTTGCGCCTGCCGGGGCCAGCAGCCGAAGCGGAAGGAGTGTTCGCGCCATCGGTCAGCGTCTCCGATGTCGGTCCCGCGCCGGCCATGACGGCGACTGGCCCAGGTATGATCGAGTCGCGGACATGGCCGGTGGCAGAGGGCGCGAAGGAAATGACCAGGGTGGACCTTTGGCGCCCGTTACTGGACGCCGTTTCGTGGTTCGAACACACGAAGGTGTATATCATCGACGGGGAGCACCCTGGTGGCGACGCACGGCGATACGAGGCGGAGGGTGGCTTCGACGCATTGGCGAAGATGAAGTCGGGCGAGTGGCGTTCGCTACACGGCAAAATGAAGTTGACCTGGCAGCGCGCGAAAGCCACGGCCGGCCAGCCCGCGCCGGACTGGCAGATCACAGGCTGGCAGACCGAGGAAATGCATTGGATCGCGAGCACCAGACGGCTGTTCGTCGAGGCGCTGGACACCGCCATGCGGGCACCGTCGGACCTCGCGAAGGCGCGGCGCTCCGAGCATTACGAGGCCTCGGTGAAGTATTACCGCGAGGGCATGAAGACGCTGCCGCATCCGTATTTTGCGCCGATCTCCGTGAACCAGAAGGAGGGCGTCGCTGTGGCGGATATCGACGGAGATGGCTTCGACGACATATAC
>JBDTOW010000736.1:0-3234 GCA_039933075.1 Verrucomicrobiota bacterium
CCTTTCTTCGTTGAAAAAAACCGGCAATTAAACCAGAGAAATCAATTGCCCCCGCCATCAGCGCCGGTGCCGTCCAAATCGATCAAGATATCGCGCGGTTCCGCGCCTTTGCTCGGGCCAACAATGCCGCGATTCTCCAGTTCGTCCATGATGCGCGCGGCGCGGGTGTAACCGAGCCGCAACCGTCGCTGCAACAGCGATACGCTAGCCTTTTGTTCGCTGCGGATCACTTCGATGCATTGTTCGATTAGCCCCTCGTCCTCGTCGTTGCCGCCGCCATTGTTATCGAGGTTGCTGGCCGGCCGGGAGAGCTGTTGATGAATTTCCACTTCGTAACTGGGTTTGCCCTGCTTGCCGATGTAATCGACGATCGACTGAATCTCCTGGTCGGTAATCAACACGCCCTGAGCCCGGATCAACCTCGCGGAACCAGGTGGCAGATAGAGCATATCGCCTTTGCCCAGCAATTTGTCCGCCCCCATGGCGTCAAGGATCGTGCGCGAGTCAACTTTCGCCGCGACCTGGAAGGCAATCCGGGCGGGAATGTTCGCCTTAATCACCCCGGTGATGACATCGACACTGGGCCGCTGCGTGGCCACGATGCAGTGAATACCGGCCGCGCGCGCCATTTGCGTGATTCGAGCAATTGCCATTTCCACTTCGGCTGGCGCCACCAACATCAAGTCCGCCAGCTCGTCGATGATGACGACGATGTAACTCAGCTTGTCGGGAATGACGATGTCATCGTCGCGCGGCACTACGATCTCCTCGTCCAACTCGACCGCGAAACCCTCCGAGTTCGCTTCGATCTTTTCCTTCCTGCTGATGAGGGGTAATTCGGGTTCGGGTGGCGGCGGTGGCTTGTTTTTGGGCCGTTCGTTGAACGATTTAATGTTGCGAACGCTGACTTTCGCAAAAATCTGATAGCGTTTTTCCATCTCGTTGACGACCCAGCGCAGCGCGAGAATGACTTTCTTCGGATCGTTCACCACGGGCACCACCAGGTGCGGCATGCCGTTGTATTGCTGGAGCTCGACGACTTTGGGATCGATCATCACGAAGCGGAGTTGGTCCGGCGGAAAGCGATACAACAACGAGGCCACGATCGCGTTGATGCACACGGATTTTCCTGAGCCCGTGCTGCCGGCAATCAATAAGTGCGGCATCTCTGCCAGATCAGCGACGATCGGATGCCCGTAAACGTCTTTGCCCAGCGCGAGCGGAATCCGGGCTTTGCTCTTAATCCATTCTTCGGATTCGAGCAAATCGCGCATCATCACTTTGGTTTTGATTAAGTTGGGCACCTCGACACCCACCGAACTTTTGCCGGGCACCGGCGCAAGAATATTGATCCGTTCGGCCTTAAGCGCGGCGGCGATGTTATTGTTCAGCGCGGCGATCTTTTCCATTTTCACGCCGGGCGCCGGATGAAGTTCGTAGCGTGTGATGGTCGGGCCTTTGGTGATGTCGCCCAGCGCAACTTCGATGTCGAACTGCGCGAGGGTCTGTTGCATCAGACGCGCGTTGGCCATCAATTCCTCTTTGGACTCCGTCGGTTTCACGGTCTGGTCCGGGTACTGCAGGAAATCCAGCGGGGGCAACTGGTAGTTGCCAATTGTCGGGGTTGACGCGACCCTGATCGGTTTTGGTTTGCGCGGGGTTGGTCTAGGCTTGGCAGGGAGTGCGGGCGTTTCGATGACAACTGGCTCCGATTGTTCGGAAGGATCCTTGGCTGCTTCACTCGACGCCGGGACAGTTTCGCCGGACTTAATGGCAGCCGGTTTTCCTAGAATGTCCGAAGTGAGCGCAGCCGCGATTTCCCTGGCAGTGATGATTTCGGGCTCCGGCTCCTCAGGCGGCGCGGGCGGGACCGGTTCAGTGCCGCGGCCGGGTTTGGCGACGGTCTTGGCGGGACGGGCTTGTGGCACACTCAGGTCGCGCACAGTCGGTTCCGGCACGGGTTTTAGGTCTGCGCCGAGGCCAGACTTCTCGGCTGTTTTTTCGTCGGATTTGTCCGGATGTTTTTCGCGCTGCTTTTCGAGTTGGTCCTGCAACTGGCGCGCCTGTTTCTCCAGTTCGCGGGCGCGCCGTTGGAGGGCTATTTCCTCGGGCGCCAAGCCCTCTTGTTCACCCGACCGCCGGCTCTGCCACCATTCGCGGAGCCATACGCCAAGGCGCAGATCCGTCAGCCCATACAAGCTGAACAGGTAGAGCATACCGAGAATAATCGTCGCCCCGAACTGGCCGAAGTATTTGAAAAATTTGTTGGCCAACACCCCGCAGAGCCCGCCGGCGCCAGGCAGGTTGAGGCTGGTTTGCATCACCTCAAAATGGCTTTTGTAGAGATCGAGCAGCCCGGTGCTCGCGAAGATCAATACGAGCGCGGAAACCCAACGGCGTCGAAGGTAAGCCAGGAATTGCAGCAAATGGCTCAGGCCAAAGGCAAGCAGGAACAACGGCACGAAGTAGGCAGCCGCGCCGAATGCGAAAAATAAAGCGCATCCCAGCCACGCGCCGATCAGGCCGATCCAGTTGTGCGAAATCTCATTGTAATGAGAGGTGTTGACCGGAAGGTCTTTGGGATCATAGGACAATAGCGCTACTACCAGCAGAAAGGCCAAACCGATGAGGCCAATGCCGGTGAGATCGCTCAACCCGCGCTCGTGATGTGTGTTGGACGATTCTTTCCGCGCCATTGCTGGCAGACTAAGACAAGACTGCGAATTGACAACGGAAATTTGGAAGCGAGAACGGAGCGCGGGTCGGTGACCCGCAGCAGCTCCGCCAGGCAGAAAGCGCTCGGAACAAACCGTGGATTGCGGGAACATGTTAGACATGTTCCCGCCTTGGCTGCACGGTGGAAAATGGGGAGGATGTCAGTCCGTTTCGAAAGTCTCCATTGTCGGCGGGGCGTGCGGGATACCAGGCGCTCTACCGTGTGAACAGTGAAGCCCCATGGAACGCAGCCCCCGATGTCACGCCCGCACATGACGCCGCATCGGAAACCGCGGGCAAAGCCATGGCCGCATCCACTGGCAACCCCGCCCTCATCGAAGAGGCCAAGGCCCTCTTGAAACAGCGCCATCAGCTCAAGCCGATCACAAGTGCAAGAATTGGAGCGCGCCCTGCTGAATGCGGCTGAAGGCCCGATGACCAATCCTGGGCTGGTCGCTGCCCATGAGAAGTGCTGTCACTTCGACGTTGAATGTTCGAAGTGGAATGGCAAAGTGCATG
>JBDTOW010000737.1:0-3233 GCA_039933075.1 Verrucomicrobiota bacterium
ATTTACTTTGGCGTGCGCCGTCCAAAACCTCTTACGGCCGCAACTGCACAACGCCGGTCATCGTGGACAACTGGGTCATCGCCGGCTCGTATCAAAACGGCTTGGTTGGCGTGAAGATTTCCCCGGAGGGCGGCGGTCTCAAGGCGGAACAGTTCTGGACTAATAAAGCGGCCGCGATGAATTTTTCCAGCCCGGTTGCAGTGGGTCAACATCTCTATGGCCTCGGGCCGTCGAAAAACTTGATCTGTGTCGAAGCGGCGACCGGGAAGATCATGTGGTCGAAGGAAGGCTACTTCACCACCGCGCCCAACGTCGCTTATGCCGCGTTCCTCGTGCTCGGGAAAAATGTTTTGGTGTGCACCGATGGCGGACAACTGATCCTAATGGCCGCCGATCCGAGCGCGTGCCGTGAGATCAGCCGCGCGCAAGTGTGCGGCCTGAATTGGTGCAGCCCGGCCTATGCGGACGGTCGGCTGTTCGTGCGCGATGGCATCAAGGCCACGGGCAACTTGTATTGCCTGGACTTGCTCCATTAGCTCACCTTCAGCCCGAATACTTCCAACAAGGCGAGGTAGGGTTGCCGCGCTGCGGCGTCACCGCGCCCAAGCGGCGCGGAATTGAACGCTTTCACCCAACGCTGGATTCGGGGTCCTGGGTAGAAAGTGTTCCGCCGCTGAACGCGGCGGGGACGGCGCAGCGCGCCATCCCTACCTTTGTTTCGACGCTTCCGGCAAAAACGGTCGTGAAATATCCGGCCGGGACTCAGGCATGTTAGAAAGGAACCAGCAGCGGTTGGCTTCAAGATCTGCCTTTCTGGCAGGTTTCGTTTTCGTGCAAGCGAGGCGGATTCTAGGACAGCGCTTGATGCGCGCAAGCGCATTAAGGAAGCAGTTCTCATTGCGACCCGGAGCGCGGCTGTGTCGTCTCGACCAGCCGCAGCACTTCCGCTTTAGACCAAGTGGTTCCACATATCCACGCGCTGCGGCTGGTGCTTCGCACGCGCTTCGCACACAGCCGCGTTCCGCAAAATGAGAATTGCTGGCATTAAGGCTTTGAACTTGGGCGAGGACGCCGTAAAACTTGCAATATGAACCTTGCCGAGTCTTTCACTTCGTCTGCCCAGAAACATTCGGGGAAAACCGCTTTGTATTATGGTGATGAGGAATTTTCTTATGCACAATTTCTGGCCCAGGCGCGTTGGTTAGCGGCCCAACTGCAGCAGGCATTTGGCGTGCAGGCCAGCGACCGAATCGCCCTCTGGCTCAAGAATTGTCCGGAGTTCATTCCGTCGCTTTACGGCGTTTTGCTGGCCGGCGGGATCGTTGTTCCGATTAATAGTTTCCTGAAGCCGGATGAAGTTAAGCACATCCTGGAGGATGCCGGGGTCAAGGTGATGATCACCCAGTCGGCATTTGCGGACGCGTTGCCGATCCTGCGCGCGAACCATCCCGGTCTGCGATTCTTTCAGGTGGAACAATTCGCGGCAGCAGACGGTGCGGCGTCGACGCGGCTTGCAGCCCCGGCGCGGACGGAGTCTGACCTCGCGTTCATCGTTTACACCTCCGGAACAACGGGCCGGCCCAAAGGCGCGATGCTCTCCCACCGTAACTTGCTCTGCAATGTGGAAAGTTGCCGACAGGTGCTAACAGCCGTGGACCACGATCGCTTTGTCGTGCTGCTGCCGATGTTTCACAGTTTCATGCTTTGTGTCGGCTTGTTGCTGCCGCTCACTGTCGGTGGTTCGATGGTTCTGATTAAAACGTTGCATCCTCTGAAAAATGTCCTGCAAGAGATCACCCGGCACCAAGCGACGCTGCTCCCGGCAATCCCCCAGTTTTTCCGCGCATTGCTCGAAGCGCAAATACCACCCGGCCTTCCATTGCGCCTTTGCGTTAGCGGCGCGGCGCCCTTGCCAATCGAAACCTTGAATGCTTTCCTGCAAAAGTTCACAATTCCGCTGATTGAAGGATACGGTTTGACCGAAGCCAGTCCGGTTGTGTCCATGAATCCTATCAATGGAGTCCGGAAACCGGGCTCGATTGGCCTTCCGGTTCCCGGCGTGGAGGTCAGTGTTCAGAGCGAGACTGGCGAGCTTCTGCCGCCCGGAATTATTGGCGAGATCTGTGTGCGCGGCGGTAATGTCATGCAAGGTTATTGGAACCAACTCGAAGAAACGAACAAGGCGTTGCGCAATGGCTGGCTGCTCACCGGCGATGTCGGGTGCCGGGATGAGGATGGCTATTTCTACATCACCGATCGCAAAAAGGACATGCTGCTGGTCAACGGAATCAATGTTTATCCGCGCGAGATCGAGGAGGTGATCTATCAATTTCCCGGCGTCAAAGAAGCGGCGGTTATCAGCCAGGCTGATCCGCGCAAAGGAGAGCAGCCAGTGGCCTTTGTCGCTCCCAACGACAATATCACCCTGGATGAGAAAACTCTTTTGCATTTCATTCGCGGGAAACTGGCCGATTACAAAGTGCCGCGCCGGATTCATTTCCTCGCGAGCTTGCCGCGAACTGCCACTGGGAAGGTTTTAAAGACGGCACTTCGGCAATTTCCAAGGGAGGTTTTATGATTACTCGCTGTTCATCGAGAATTCTCTGGCGCGTCAGCGCGGCGCTATTTGTCTTTCAGCTCGTAATCCTCGGCTGCCGCGCGGCTGAAGGCGAAGCTCCTGACCGGTACGCTTACCGTCAGGAACACGACCCCAACGGGAGCGGCAAGTTCTACCTGGGCCGCGAGATTGCCCTGGTGATGGGCCATCAGGGAGCCGATTGGTTGGAACGCGCCGAGCGTGAAGCAGAGGAAAAGCCAGAGCTTTTGATCGAGGCGCTGAAATTAAAGATTGGTGATCGCGTGGCTGACATCGGCGCCGGGACAGGTTATTTGGCTCGCCGTCTCGCGACACGAGTGGGCCAACCGGGAACGGTTTACGCCGTCGAAATTCAGCCGGAGATGTTGGTGATATTAACGAACAAGATGGCCCAGCTTGGAATAACCAATGTCAAACCTGTCCTGGGAACCATTACCGATCCGAAACTCCCACCCGCTTCGGTTGACCTGGTCACCGTGGCCCTGAACATCTACAGCTTCTACCGCCGATGGCAGCCGGGCTTCCGGGCGCGGCGCCGGCAGGTTTTTCTCGACGCCGTCCGCCCCTCGCCGACGACCACGATCCTCGATGTCGGCGGCAATTACTACGACTGGGAGAACCTGTCCTTCGCCCCGCC
>JBDTOW010000738.1:0-3226 GCA_039933075.1 Verrucomicrobiota bacterium
GGCAACAACGCCCATCGGCTCGCGCAGGGTAAAGTCGAATCCGCCACGAGCCACGGGGATGGTCTGGCCGCCGAACTTGCCGATCGCGCCGGCGTAGTATTCGAAAACGCGCGCGCCGAGAGCCGCCTCGTCGCGAGCGTCGCTGATCGGTTTGCCGATTTGCATCGTCTCGAGCCGAGCGATGCGCTCGGCGTTCTCCCGCAGAACGCGGGCAACGTTGAAGAGGATCTCGGCGCGCTTGCCGGGCGTGAGATCGCGCCAGCCGGATTCCCACGCTCGCTGAGCGGATTCGACCGAGGCGTTCACGTCCGCGATATCCGCGGCGGCGACCTCGGCGAAGGACTCTTCAGTCGAGGGATTGATGAGAGTAATGCGGCGTCCGGAAGAGGAATTGTGCCATGCACCGTCGAGGAAGAGTTGAGCCGGGATTTTCACGCGCCGCATCCTTGTCTACTTCAGCGTCCGGGACAATGCAAAACTCGGATGGAGCCGCGGACGATCTGGTAGGACAGGCACTTGCTGAATCGAGACTTGGATCGAAGAAGGGATCTGCTTTAGTTTGGTCGACAACGCGATGAGCAACGACAATCCAATTCTGAACAACCCTTACGAAGAGCCGGCATGGCACTACGCGACGAACCTCGCGGGGGAACTGGATTACTCGCGTCCTCTCAAAGGCCGCCGCATCTTCACACCGGAGATCCAGACCATTCCAGTGCGCCAAGGCCCCCAAGGTGACTTGATTGAACTCAACGAAGTGGCCGCAACCGAGCATGGCAATCATGTCGTCAACTTGCTCCGCCGCGAGATTGGCGCATGGCGACAGGCGAAGTATCCGCAAACGACACGCATCACTCGCGAACTTCTTCAATTCTGGTTTCTAAATCCAGAGCGGGACATGACGCAGTCTCTTTTCTTTGCGCAGCGCGAAGCGATCGAAACAGCTATTTGGTTAAACGAAGTCGCCGAGAAATCCAACGTCGGTCAGCACATCCTTCGGAAGCTTGACGAAGCCCGTAAAGTTTCCGCGTCGCCGGAGAACAACTTGCCGCGTATTGCATTCAAAATGGCGACCGGCTCGGGCAAGACGGTCGTCATGGCCGCACTTATCGCCTACCACTACTTCAACCGAGGCGAGTATCGGAACGACGTCCGCTTCGCTGACAATTTTCTCCTCATTGCGCCGGGCATCACCATACGCGACCGCCTTGGCGTGTTGCGCGTGGACACACGGTCGGGTGTGGAGGCGGAAGATTACTACCATGTCCGCTATCTCGTGCCACAAGCCTGGCGCAAGGAGCTGCCAGTGTTGAACAAGCGGCTTGTCATCACCAACTACCACGCCTTCGAACCGAAAACACTTCAGGGTAACAAGCGTTCTCCGTTTGACGGCAAGCTTCAACCTGACGGAACGAAACAGGAAGCGACGGAAGATTACTCCCAAGTCATCGGTCGCTTGCTCGGGAATTTCCGTCCCGGCTCGCGCTTGCTCGTTATCAACGACGAAGCGCACCACTGCTATCTGCCCCGCGAAGATTATCAAAAGGCCGAGGGCGAGGATGCCGCAGAAGAAAACCGACGCGCTTCTGTTTGGTTCAACGGTATCGTGCGGCTCGCAGAACGTTTCAAAGTTAGAAGCATTTATGACCTCAGCGCGACCCCCTATTATCTGACTGGTTCAGGCTACGAACCCTATTCGCTTTTCAAATGGGTTGTCTCTGACTTTGGGTTGATTGAAGCCGTCGAATCCGGGCTGGTGAAAATTCCCTTTCTTCCAACGAGTGACGACACGCAGGAAATTGCAACGCCGGTTTTGCGTAATCTTTACGAACACATTCGCGATGAGTTGCCTAAAGCGGGACGAAAGACTGCAAAAGCACGCGCCAAGGCCGAAGGCAAGAAACTGATCGAAGAACCGCCGCGCTTGCCGCCGACGCTTAAGGCCGCGTTCAAACAGTTTTACGAACACTACAAAGAGGAATACGAAAACCGTCGCTACTCGTCTGCCGCGTCGGGCACTAATCAGCTTTTATTGGAAGACTCTCCGCCCGTCTTCATCGTCGTCTGCAACAACACGTCGGTTTCCAAGGAAGTCTACAAATATCTCGCGGGTTACGAGATTCGAGCGCCGGACGAATCCGAGTCGCCGCAAATTGTGTCCGGCGTCTTTGAGCTTTTCTCGAATTATGATCCGACGACCAACCAGCCGCGCATCAAACCGCCGACGCTCCTGATTGACAGCGACGCGCTCGAAAACTCCGGTCAGATTGATGACGAGTTCAAGCGCGTGTTTGCACCGGAAATCAAACGCTTCAAGAAGGAATATGCACGCATCCACGGCCAAGGTTCGGCCGAACGCATCGAGGATTCCGTCATCTTGCGCGAAGTGGTGAACACCGTCGGCAAACGCAACGCACTCGGCGCGCATATCCGCTGTGTCGTCTCGGTTTCCATGCTCACCGAAGGCTGGGACGCCAACACCGTCACGCACATCTGTGGCATTCGCAAATTCGGCTCGCAACTCCTGTGCGAACAGGTCGCTGGGCGTGCGCTGCGGCGCCAGAGTTACTATCTGCAGGGCTACGACAAGACCGGCGAACCCACGACCGACAAACGCCGCATCGTGGCTTTGAAATTTCCGCCCGAATATGCGCACATCATCGGCGTCCCGTTCAAGTTGTTCAAAGGCGGGAAAACGGTTCCTCAGTCGCCCAAGCCCACGACTCGCATCTTCGCGATGCCCGAGCGGACTAAACAATATGAAATCACTTTCCCGAATGTCGAAGGCTACCGGCTTGAATACGCTGAAGGCCCGCTCGTTGCCGATTTTTCCGGTGTGGAAGACTACGAGATTGACGGTTCAAAGCTGCCCACCAAGACCATCATGGCAACGGCAGTTTCAAAAGAGGAAATTCTGCTGACCGTTGAAAGCATCCTCGCTACTCGCGAGCGACAGATCATCTACCGCATCACCAAGGACCTGTTGCGCGACCACTTCTCCGATGACAAAGGTAACCACCAGTTCCATCGGTTCCATGAACTGTGCGCCATTGTCGCCAATTGGTATCACACGAAGGTCCGCGTCCTCGGCAAAGGGCCAGAGTGGAAAAAACTTCTGTATTTCTGGAATCCGCAGCCGCTCGTCGCGCATGTCGCGCGCGGTATCAAGACCGGAAAGCCCGGCGAGAAAGCCATTCGCCCGATTCTTAACTATTACAATCCGACC
>JBDTOW010000739.1:0-3226 GCA_039933075.1 Verrucomicrobiota bacterium
CTGGAGCAACTGGCGGAAACTGGGGTTGCCGGCGAAGGAGGTTCGCAACACCAGCGAGTTCGAGAAATAGCCGATCAAATTTTCAATCTCCGTCCAACTTCGGCCGGACATGGGTGTGCCAACCACGATTTCCTCCTGGCCGGTGTAGCGATGAAGCAACACTTTGAACACCGCGAGCATCAGCATGAATTGCGTCGCACCCTCTTTCTGGCCGAACTCGCGCAACTTGACGGCCGTGGCCTTCGGATACGAGGTTAAAAACCGCGCGCCCGTGTGGGTCTGCACTGCAGGGCGCGGATGATCGGTGGGCAACTCGAGAACGGGCGGGGCGCCAGCGAGCTGTTTCTCCCAGTATTCGAGTTGCTTCTGGAGGACTTCCGCTTTGAACTGATCCCGCTGCCACAAGGCGAAATCGGCGAATTGAATGGGCAACTCGGGCAGCAACTTCGGTTCCACTCCTTTTGTGAAAGCTTCGTAATGCGCGGCCAGTTCTCTAAAGAGGAGTGTTCGCGATACTCCATCCGAGGCGATGTGGTGCGTTACCAGTACGAAAATGTGTTCCTCCTGTCCCAGCCGGATCAACGTGGTGCGCATCATCAAATCGCGCTTCAGATCAAAGGATTTGTCCGATTCTTCGATAACAATTCGCAACGCCTCGGCTTCCCGTTGTTCATTGGAAAGCGAGCTAAGATCTATCTCGCGCAGATGGACTTGTGCCTGTTCATCCACGACCTGCAGTGGGATCCCATCCGAAACGGAATAAGTGGTGCGCAGAATCGAATGGCGCTGCAGGATGCCCGCCAATGACTTCTTTAACGCCTCCCGATCGAGGCGCCCCTGCAGGCGCAGCACGCGGGGCACGTTGTAGGCGCTGATGCCAGGGGTCAGTTGATCCAACAGCCACATCAACTCCTGACCAAACGAAACAGCACACGGACCGGAGGTGGTCCGGCGGGTGATGACGGGCAAAGCCGCCGCCGGGGTGGCGCGCTTCTCCAGCAGTTTTCTTTGGAGGATGGCGCGCTTTTCCGGCGACAAATTGCTCATCCGCTGGACAAGGTCACTCATAACTTTGGCAATCGGGTCAATCGAGGTTTGGGATCATTACATGCGCATCGAAGATGGATCAAGTCTCCGGTGAATCTTCCAATTCAGCCATGATGGCTTCAATATCGTCAGGATTTTGATTCTTGATGAGTGCTGCTTCAACGCGGGCGCTGAGGACGGACAAATCGGCGGAGTCAAAAATCGCCCGCACCGGCAGGTCCACTTGCAATTCGTCCCGGATGCGCGCGACGATTTGCACGGCCAGAAGTGAGTGGCCGCCCAGCTCAAAAAAATTGTCCGTCAAGCCAACGCGCTCGATTTCCAAGGCGCGACTCCAGATCTCCGCGAGTTCAATCTCAACCGGCTTCGTTGGGGCCCTGTATTCGCGTCCATCGCGGCGATCCGTCTCCGTGGGCGCGGGCAGGGCTTTGCGGTCCACCTTGCCATTCGACGAGAGAGGTAAACCACCCATCTGCACGAACGCGGACGGGACCATGTAATCCGGCAGCTTGCTGAGCAGGAAGCTCCGGAGCTGTCCAGCCGTTGGCGGTGGCTCCTGATCCGGAACAACGTAGGCCACGAGTCGCTTGTCCCCGGGGATGTCTTCGCGGAGCAGCACGACGGCCTCGCGCACCGCCTCATGCTGGGCGAGCACTGCTTCGATCTCTCCTAACTCAACACGGAAACCTCTGATTTTTATCTGGTAGTCAATGCGCCCAAGACATTCGATCGTCCCGTCCGACCTGTGTCGCGCCAAGTCGCCGGTCCTGTATAGTCGCGCTCCCCGCATGCGTTCGAACGGGTTCGGAACGAAATTCGCCGCCGTCATGTCAGGCTGGTTCAAGTATCCCAACGCCAGTCCAGCCCCTCCGATGCACAACTCACCTGGCACACCCAAAGGAACGGGCTGCAGAAAAGCATCCAGAATGTAAATCTGTGTATTATTGATCGGCCGGCCGACAAGAACCGCGCCGTCATCCAGTTGAACTTTGTGGAGAGTCGAATATACAGCAGTCTCCGTCGGCCCATAAACATTCCACAACGACTGGCTCCGAGCGATCAATTGCTGCGCGAGTTCCCACGGCAATGCGTCGCCACCGCTGAAGATTCTCAACCGCTTGCTTCCGCTCCAGCCAGAATCAACGAGCAACCGCCAGGTCGCCGGCGTCGCATGCATCACAGTGACGTCTCGCTTCGCCAGCGCCTCTGCCAGCGCCAAAGGATCCGAAACCGTTTCACGAGGAACCATCACCAGGCAGGCACCTGCTGTCAGAGGCACAAAGAAATCCAAAACCGACGCGTCAAATGACATGGTCGCCACACCGAGATGCACATCCTTGGAGGTCATCCCGGGTTTCTGGCACATCGAGTTCAGAAAATTTACGACCGCACGATGGGAAAGTTGAACACCTTTTGGCCTTCCGGTCGATCCAGACGTGAATATCACATAGGCCAGATCCTCGGCACTAACGCCACTCAATATGTTTTCGGCCCGCGTGGGTGCAACGCCTACCCAGCCCGAGTCCAGACAAACGATCTCCACCGATTGCTCCGGGACTCGTTCGAGCAAATGCTGCTGCGTCAGCAGCACGGCGACCTGGGCGCCCTCGAGGATTATCGCTATGCGCTGACTTGGGAGAGAAGGGTCCAAAGGCACGTAGGCTGCGCCTGCTTTCAGAGCACCGAGCAGGCCCACCACCATGTCCGCTGATCGTTCCACAAAAACTCCTACAAGGACGTTCGGTCCCACGCCGTGCTCTCGGAGACGGTGGGCCAGCGCATTGGCCCGCGAGTTTAGTTCCCGATAAGTCAACTGCTCGCCTTCGAACACCACCGCGACAGCGTCGGGACTTTGCTCGACATGCCTCTCGATCAACTCATGAATGCACACATCAACAGCGTACTCCGCTTGCGTACAATTCCATTCGCTCAGGAGTTGGCGCTTCTCGGTTTCGGTCAACAGAGGTAAAGTCGACAATCGCAGATCCGGATTGGCCGTGATTCCTTCCAGGAGAATTTGCCAATGGCTGACCATTCGCGTGATCGTTGAAGCGTCGAACAGTTCCGTTGCGTAATGGACTCCGACCCGCAGGCTACCGCCATCCTCGATCATCGACAGAATGAGATCCTGTTTGGCTGCGCCGGTCTCTACGTCCAGCACTACTGTCTTCAAACCAAC
>JBDTOW010000740.1:0-3221 GCA_039933075.1 Verrucomicrobiota bacterium
TTTAGAACCACTGTGGTTGGCGATCGCGAATTTGTGAACGAAGAAGGTTGGAAGAAGATCAGCGTGATGCCCACAGCCAGTATTGCAAGAGCCATTGGTTTGTTCATGTGCTGATTTCGTTTTATGCCTGTCGTACCCTTTTCGGCCGCGATTTCTTCTGCAGGTGGCCATGCTGAAGCTCCTCGCGGCACGCCGTTCGCTAAAACGAGGTCAGAATCGAAGGTCAAGTTATTCTCTTTCGCCTGCTTGGGTTCAGCCCTGTCGAGTGCCGCCAACAAGGAAGTAGTGGACAAGTCATCTCGGCCTTTCTAGCTTCCAGCCCCCCGCCGAGTGAGGACGAAAGCCGACGCGGGACTGCGCATGGTGCGACAACCTGACAATCCGGTTTACCGGACCGTTGTGGTCGTCTGGCTCACGCTCTCGATCGCGAGCGTCGTTCTGGCGGCCGTCACTTGGGTTGACCTTTCGCGCAAGCTGTACGAAGCCGGCGAGGCCGTCGCCATCCAGGGCGAGCTTGATAAAATCCTTCAGCTTCTGCTCGACATTGAGACTGCCCAGCGTGGTTACACGATTACCGCAAATGAAAAGTTTCTGGAACCGTTCACTTTCGGCGAATCTAACCTTCCTTCACACTTCAAACGTCTCGTTGAACTCAGCCGGCAAGATCCGGTCATGCTGCAGCGGGTGGTGGACTTGCGCGCACAAGCCGAACTTAGCCTGAATTACAACCGGCGCGTTGTGAGGACCCGAAAGGACCGCGGGTGGCAGGCTGCTGCCGACATTGTTACGACGGGTGAAGGGAGGCGCCTCATGGACCTTATCCGTGACCAGGTAGCGGAGACTCGCAAATTGGGATCCGACCTGGTCTCCGACAAGGGGCTGGTCGCCCAGTCGCAATTGCTGCGCGCCGGCCTGACCAGTTGCATCGCCGGAATCCTTGGAATCGGGGCTGGCGTCTTTGCCTTCTGGCTTTCGGGGCTTATGCTGAGCCAGCGGGCACGCGAGAAGGAATTAGTCGAAGCCAAACTGCAAGCCGAGCGCAACAGCCAGGAGAAGACGGTTTTTCTAGCCAACATGAGCCACGAGATTCGTACGCCGATGAACGCCATCCTTGGCTTCAGCGAATTGCTCGAAAGTGATCTGCGCGATCCAAAGCACCGCCAGTATCTGAAGTCCATCCGCACCAGCGCCGATTCCTTGCTCCAGCTCATCAATGACATTCTCGATATGTCCAAGATCGAAGCCGGCGTGATGGAGCTGCGTCTCGAACCCACTGACCCCAGAGAGATTTGCGATTTCCTGCACACGGTTTTTTCGGAGCCGGCGTCAAAGAAGGGAGTGAAGCTGGCATGCCAGATCGCAGAGGACTTGCCTCACGCGCTGTTGATGGACCGGATTCGCCTGCGCCAGGTACTCGTAAACCTGGTGGGTAACGCAGTGAAGTTCACGGACAAAGGGAACATCTACGTGCGGGTACAGTGGGAGAAACAAACAGTTGGCAGCCAAATTACATTGATCATCGAGGTGCAGGACACCGGCCTGGGTATTCCGCAGGACAAACTGGAGGCGATCTTCAAACCGTTCGTGCAGGCCGGGGCGCATCGGGAAAAGGAAAAAGTCGGCACCGGTCTGGGCTTGTCCATTGTGCGGCGGCTCACAGAAATGTTGGGCGGCACCGTAACCGCCGCCAGCGTGATGGGCCAGGGTTCGGCCTTCAGCCTGCGTTTCCCGAATGTCGCGATTTCCGCCCGCTTGCCCGCGAATGAAAAGTTGGAGACCGGTCGCGAAGCGGATTCCAACGAGCTGCTCCCGGCCAAGCTGCTGATCGTTGATGACAATGAGACAAACTGCCAGTTGGTCGCGGGAATGTTTGCCGGCTCGCACCACACGCTTCACTTTGCATCGAACGGCCAGGAAGCGGTGGCCAAGGCCCGCGAGTTGCTACCCGACCTCATTCTCCTCGACATTCGCATGCCCGGCATGGATGGAGGTGAGGCGCTTGCCGAAATACGCAAGCTTGACGGGCTGAAAATGACGCCCATCATTGCCGTCACGGCTTCCAGTTTGATGAACGATGAAGCGGACTTAAAGACACGGTTCAGCGGGTACGTCCGCAAGCCGTTTTCCAAACGCGAGTTGTTCGATGAGCTCGCGCAGTTTCTCCCGCGCCAGGCTAACGCCGGTCGGCCAGAACGACCTCAATCTTCCGCCTCAGACACCACTGTTTTCAAGGCCGCGCCCGAACTGCGGTCTGAGTTGCGCCGGCTTCTCGCCGATGAATGGCCGGCCATTCGCGACAGCGTTGCCATCAATGAAAGCAAAGCCTTTGCGGCGAAGCTCCAGAACCTCGCCCAGCGCTGGCCTTGCGCGTTGCTGGACAGCTATGCGCAGGCGCTAACCCGCCACGCGGACAATTATTTGGTGGTGGATCTGGAGAAGCTTTTGTTTGAGTTCTCCGCTCTCGTCGAACAGCTCGATCGAGGCGCCTCCGCATGAATTCGCCCACATCAGATGCGGTGCCTGTGATGCGCGATGAAACCGCGCCGGCACGCATCCTCGTCGTGGACGACCAGCCCGCGAATATCCAGGTCGTCGGCTCCGTCCTCGGCAAGCTCGGTCACGAGATTATCCCGGCTTCAGATGGCCCGACAGCCCTCCGCCGCCTGGCGCTTCGAGTGCCCGATCTGATTCTCCTCGATCTCCTCATGCCGGAGATGGACGGTTGCGAAGTCTGCCGCCGCGTGCACGCGAACCCGGAGTGGAAGGACATCCCGGTGATTTTTTTGTCCGCCGCGGACGACAATGATTTCATCGTGCGCGCATTCGAAGCGGGCGGCGTCGATTACATCACCAAACCGTTCAACCAGGCTGAACTGGCCTCGCGCGTGCGCACACAGCTCGCGCTTAAGTCCGCTCGCGACCGGCTCAAACAGCTCGCTGAAGACAAGGACGAACTGCTCGGCATTCTCACGCACGATTTGAAGAGTCACCTGATTGGAATGCAGATGAGCGCGGATGTACTGCGGGACCGGAAGGGTTCGCTTGATGAGGCCAGTATCACGCGACTATGCGAAAACATCTCCCGATCGGGCGGCCAGTTGCTCGCCTTTGTCAAAGAATTTCTGGCCAACTCCGCCGCCGAACAAGGTTTCACTACCAAGCTGGAAGCGGTGAACCTTGCGGAAGCCCTTTGGCGGTTTCTTCGGGATCAGCATCGTCTA
>JBDTOW010000741.1:0-3220 GCA_039933075.1 Verrucomicrobiota bacterium
CATTGCTGGCGCAGCAAAACACCGGTGATCTTCCGCGCGATGGATCAGTGGTTCATCGAGATCGATCACCAGAACTTCCGCCAGTCCGTGCTCGAGGAAATCAGTCGCATAAACTGGATTCCTGATTGGGGTCGCAACCGGATCGAAGGCCTGGTCAAAAGTCGTCCTGACTGGTGTATTTCTCGTCAACGCACCTGGGGCGTTCCGCTCCCGGCTTTTTACGACGGGCAGGGCAAGGCGATTCTAGAGGCGCAAGTCGTCCGTAACGCGGCGGCGCTCGTCGAACAGCACGGCTCGAACATCTGGTTCGAGAAATCGGCCGGTGAACTTTGGTCTTTGCTAAAGCCGTCCGGTTGGGCCGGCCCGGAGGCCGCAGCCAAATCCAACGATACGCTCGACGTCTGGATTGACTCCGGCTCATCGTCGCGCGCAGTTTTGATGCGCCGCGAGGAGTTGCAACATCAACGTGCTGTCAGTGCCCCGCTGGCAGAGGGCAGTAAGAATACTCCCGGCAGGATGCCGGCAGCACGCTGGCAGGCGGACATTTATTTCGAAGG
The DNA here is from genome assembly GCA_039933075.1 of Verrucomicrobiota bacterium. Lineage (GTDB taxonomy): Bacteria > Verrucomicrobiota > Verrucomicrobiia > Limisphaerales > JACPZS01 > JBDTOW01. Next base: position 558 of record JBDTOW010000741.1, read on the forward strand.
CAGCGACCAGCACCGCGGCTGGTTTCAATCATCATTGTTGCTGTCCCTGGCCGGAAACGGAGCCGCGCCGTACAAGACCGTATTGACCCACGGGTTCATGGTCGATGCCGACCGCGAAAAAATTTCCAAGAGCAAACAAGGGCAGGGGACCTACGAGAAGCCGCAGACCGCCGAGAGCTACATCAAAAAGTACGGTGCGGACGTGGTGCGTCTTTGGGTCGCCTCGCAGGATTTCCGCAACGACATCGTCGTGAGCGATGAACGGATCACCAAAGTTGGTGAAACCTATCGTGTCATCCGCAACGCGCTGCGTTACCAGCTATCCAATCTTTACGATTTCGACCCGGCGAAACACAGCGTTCCTGACGATAAACTGACCGGCCTGGATCGCTGGATTCTTGGAGAGTTCGCCGAGGTGGAAAACCACGTGATAGCCGCTTACGGCGCCTTTGAGTTCCACGCGGTTTATCAACAGCTCAGCCAATTCGCTGCCGTCGAGATGTCGGCCATTTACCATGATGTGGTCAAGGACAGGCTTTACACCGACGCTGCCAATTCGCATCGCCGGCGATCGACGCAGACGGCCCTTTACCGGATGGTCAGCGGGCTGTGCAAATTGTTGGCGCCGATCCTCTCGTTTACAGCGGATGAAGCGTGGGAATTTATTCCGGGAAACAGTTCCACCTCCGTCCACGCGAGTGAATTCACGGCGACGTCGTTTCAACGAAGCGAGGCGGAGCGTGAACTTTGGAAGAGACTCCTCGAATATCGGGACAGCCTGCTGCCGAAACTGGAGGCGCAACGCCAGGCAAAAGTTATTGGCAAGTCGCTGGAGGCAAAGGTTCGTTTCTATGCCGAGCCCAGGTTGTTTTCAGAGTGGACTGCCAATAAGGATCTACTGGAAACGTTTCGTGAGCTTTGCAACGTTTCGCAATTTGAGATTACCCAGGACAGAGACTCTGAGTTGGTGGCGCGCGCCGACGGCCAGAAATGCGAGCGCTGCTGGCATTGGGAAATCGATGTCGGTTCCTATCCAGAACATCCGACCCTTTGCGCGCGATGTGTCGAAGCCATCGGGCAACCGCTGGATGGGTAGCCATAAAATGTTTCGCCGGGAGTTTATCGAGGAAAACCCGACTGCGTTAATCTATCGAGACGCCATGTGCGGAGAATTCATACCGAAGATCCGGTCTGATAGCTCCACTACGCTTTAAGTCGTTGCCAACCGGGCTGTAAATCCGTTAGTTGTCTTGGCTATGACCAGCGTTGCCGAACAACTGCGCCGCGCGCGTGAGGAACAGAAACTCACCGTGCACCAGATCGCCGGGTTGACGAACATCAAGACGGAACACATCCGCGCATTGGAGGAGGGCAAATACGATGCTTTCGCGGCGCCAGTTTACATCCGTGGGTTTGTCCGAACTTACGCGAACATTCTTAAGCTGGATGTCGGGGGAGTGATCGCCACGCTGGATGAAGAACTCTCGCAGATCGAAAAATTCCGCGTGCCGCCTAGCCTGGTGGTTCCAAGCCGCGGTCCGCTCGATTTCGTGATGTACTGGCTCTCGAAGCTGAGCTGGCGAGTCGCATTGGCCATCGGCGCCGGAGTTCTAATGTTGATTGGGAGTTTGTGGTCTTATCGCACCTGGCGGCAACGCCCGGCCGCCGACCCTCTGGCGAACCTCGGGCCTGGACTTTACCAGGCGCCTCCGAACAGCAGCGCCGAATTGTTGCCCTTGCCGACCAACTCGTCCCGGAGATAGTTGGCAGTTTGTTAGTGGGTGCGGACTGAATTTCGTTTCGTTCCAGGGTTGCCTTGTGACATACGCATCGCTAACTTCTCGCGTCTGGTGACGGACCCTATCGATAAGAAACCCGAGCAGCCAGTGCGAATAGGTCTGATTTCCCTCGGCTGCGCTAAAAACCTGGTCGATGCGGAAATCATGCTGGGCTCATTGATTCATGAGGGCATGGAGATCACCAACGACGCCACGTCGGCGGACGTGGTCATTGTGAATACTTGCTCGTTTATCGACTCTGCCCAGGAGGAAAGTGTCGATGCCATCCTGGAATCTGCCGCGCTCCGCGAGGTGCGGAATCGTGGGCAGGGTCTGATCGTTTCCGGTTGCCTGCCGCAACGCTTTCGCGATGAGCTTCCCACGCTCCTGCCGGAAGTGGATGCCTTCATGGGCATCGACCAGGTCACGCAAGTGGCGGAGATTGTCCAAAAGGCGATCGCCCACCGCGCGGAACGGTTGCGGAGGCCGGAGGATCGCCCGGGACGCGCAAAGCGCAAAATCGTTTCGCACCTTGCCGCCTTGGAACGGGGACAACCAGTCAATCGTTCCGAGGAGGAAAAAGACATTCAGGGAACAGCGCACCTTGGCAATATGCGGACGACGGCCGTTCCGTCGGTGCCCCTGCTGGAGGTCAATGTCCGACCCAGCTACATTCCCGACTATGCGACGCCCCGTTTTCGACTCACGCCGCGGCATTTTGCCTATGTCAAAATCGCGGAAGGCTGCAACCATCCATGCAGTTTTTGCATCATTCCCAGGATGCGCGGGAGCCACCGCAGCCGCACTCAGGCCGATATCGTGCAGGCGGCAAGGCAACTGATCGCCGAAGGTGTCAAGGAACTGAATTTGATTTCGCAGGACACC
>JBDTOW010000742.1:0-3220 GCA_039933075.1 Verrucomicrobiota bacterium
TGAGCGTTGTTACCCCGACCAACACTCATTTCGGACTGGCCAAGTTGCTGCTCGAGCGACGCAAACATTTACTGCTCGAAAAGCCGATGACGAACAATACGGCGGAGGCGACGGAACTGGTGCAAATTGCGCAAGGCAACGGCTGCGTCCTTCAAGTCGGCCACGTCGAGCGCTTCAACCCGGTGTTTCGGTATCTGGAAACCGTCGCCACCGAGCCGCGATTCATCGAAACGCATCGCCTCTCCCCCTACCCCGCCCGCAGCACCGACATCGGCGTCGTGCTCGACCTGATGATTCATGATCTCGATGTTGTCCTCGCGTTCGTGAAGTCACCCGTCGCCACCGTGGACGCCGTCGGCATTCCCGTGCTCAGCCAGTCGGAGGACATTGCCAATGCCCGCCTTAGATTCGCCAACGGCTGCGTCGCCAATCTCACCGCGAGCCGCGTCAGCCCGGAGCGGATGCGCAAAATCCGGGTCTTCAGCGGCGGGCGAACGACCAGCTATGTTTCACTCGATTACCGGGCCCAAGAGGGGTTTATTTATCGCATCGCCCGCGACGACGAAGAAGAATCGTCCTTGCTCAAAAAACTTTTGGCCGCCAGAGACTCCACGATCGTCAGCGAGTTCGGCGGCAAACGGATTGTGCGCGAACCCGTTCCCATCGAAAAGGAGGAACCACTCAAGCTCGAGTTGCAAAGTTTTGTCGACTGCGTCCGGGCGCATCGGACGCCAATCGTGAGCGGCGAAGCGGCGAAGCGTGCGCTCGATCTGGCGTTGGAAATTACGAGGCAAATCAAGGCAGGCCCCAAGTTCTCATGAACTGCTCAAAGCAGTATTCATGTGGTGGGAAACTGGCCCGCTCTCACCCCGAACCCACTTGCGTTGAATCAAGGTCCTGCGTTTGGAGGGGCTGGGCCCGACGGGGCCCGAATGTGAATAGCCGTGGGTGTAACCCGCGGGACAACAGGCGAAATCAATATCGACCCCAACGGGGTCGAACAACGCGTGACCACGGGGTTTATTCGACCCTGTTGGGGTCGCAATCCTTTTTCCGCGCCGATCCGTCGGTTGCCACCCAGGGCTATTCACATTCATCCCCGCTGTGGATGGGAGACGCGGCCCAAATGCCTAAATCAACGGCGGTGCATCCCAACCCTCTACCCCAGGTGCGGGAATCCCAGTTTCTACGCTGGAAAAAGTCGCTGAACGGTGAGCGATCCGAGGCGCTCGAAAGGTTCTCCTTCTCGCCGGGGGAGAGGGGCGGGGTAAGAGCCAGCGTGGCTCTCAAGTGCATGGTCGGGCTAAGGGTATTTCACTGGCGATATAAAGCGTGAGGCCATTAACGTTCATGTTCATTGCCGGCGAAGCAAGTGGCGATGCGCTCGCCGCCGAATTGGTAAAAGCACTCTCGCCAGCGGTGATAGATTTCGAGAACCGCCTCACCAACGGCCTGCAACCGCTGCGCACCACGCTGTCGCCGCGGTTCTTCGGGGGTGGTGGCCCGAAGATGGCCGCAGCCGGGGTCGAACTGGCAGTTGATCTTACTGCTCATGCGGTGTTCGGTTTGTTCGAAGTGTTGAAGCACTATTCGAAGTTCAAAGGCATCTTCAATCAACTTGTCGCGCTGGCCATGGCGCGCCAGCCCGAGGTGATCATCCTTGTCGATTATGGCGGGCTCAATCGGCGTTTTGCAGCCGCCATCAAAAAACACGTACGCGCTCGGCGGGGCACGTTCAACAATTGGGACCCGAAGATCGTTTACTACGTTTCGCCGCAAGTCTGGGCTTCGCGTGCGCAGCGAGCCAGGCAACTCGAACGCGATGTCGATCTGCTGCTCAGCATCTTCCCCTTCGAAAGGGACTGGTACGCCCGGCGCGCTCCGCGTTTGCACGTGGAGTTTGTCGGACACCCGCTTATCGACCGACACGGTTCGGCGGAAAGGCGTTGCTTTGCTTCCTCAGATTCCGGGAATACGGCGCAAAATAAGCCAATCGTGTTGCTGCTTCCGGGCAGCCGCGAACAGGAATTGAAACAGCATCTGCCGGTCATAATTGCGACCGCGCGAAGGATTAGCGCCAAACACACTGTCCGCTTTCGCATGGTCTTCCCGACCCAATCGCTCGCAGACATCTCTTATAGCTTCACTGCGGGCCTTTCCGATTTGGAAACGAACATTGGTGACCTGTCAGAATCGCTGGCCGAAGCTGATCTTGCCATCGCCTCTTCCGGGACTGTCACCATGGAATGTGCTTTCTTTGCCGTTCCGACGATCGTGCTCTACAAAGTCTCCTGGCCCTTGTATCAGATCGCCAAACGAATGGTTCGCGTGAACTACATCGCCATGCCGAACTTGCTCGCCGGCGAAGAAATCTATCCCGAGTTCATCCAATCCGCGGCCACTTCCGAAAACATCGCGAACGCCGCGCTAAAAATATTGAATAACCCAACAACGCGCACAACGATAAAAGCGAAGCTGGCAAAAGTCGTCGAATCGCTCGGCTTGCCAGGGGCGAGTGAACGGGCGGCCAAGGCGATCGTGAACCTTCTGCGAGAAAGCCATCACCACGATCAAAGCGATGGTACAATTGAAACTGGGCATCTCGGGGCGAAGATCGCCGGCATGCGTTTGGACCGAAAAGATCTTCCCGAGGCCGGACGCGTCCGCATCAAATGAGTGAACCAGCTTGCGGACAATTAACAATTCACGAATGATAACCTTATGACTGACTCCTTCATTCAGAATCTTTTCGCCGAACGGATTGGCGGACGTCAGTACGGCAAATCAACCGCCATCTACAAGTTTGAGAAAATCAAACGTGCCAAACGCGCTGCGCTGACGGCCAATCCTGGCGCCGAGATCATCGACATGGGCGTGGGCGAACCGGACGAAATGGCATTTCCGGAGGTGGTCGCGCAATTGCACAAAGAAGCGCTCCAGCCGGAGAATCGCGGTTACGCCGACAACGGCGACGCGGTGTTGAAACAAGCCGCGGCCCGCTATCTGGATGGAGTTTGCGGCGTCAAAGGGATTAATCCTGAGAGCGAGGTTCTTCATTCGATCGGAAGCAAAGCTGCTCTTTCGATCCTGCCCGGCGCCTTCATAAATCCTGGCGATTACGTCCTGATGACGACACCTGGTTATCCGGTCTTTGGCACGCACTCGAAGTATTACGGGGGTCTAGTCCATAACCTGCCTTTGACCGATACGAACCGCTTTC
>JBDTOW010000743.1:0-3202 GCA_039933075.1 Verrucomicrobiota bacterium
TCAAGATTGAGGACGGGACACTGACCTTGGCCGCGATAGGTGACGAAGAGACGCCGAAAAGCTTTGAAGCTGCTGAAGATAAAGGGCTGACTCGCTACGAACTCCGGAAGGTTCAGCCTCAAAAGAAAAATACCGAACCACCCAAAACCAAATGAACCGAAAACGCCTAACGAAGCTGCAGCTAATGGCGGCGGGCCGTCGCAGTTGCAAGCGGCGCGTCTCGTGGCCGCCGTCGCTGAGCTTGGGTCGTTAGTGCCGCAAGCGTCGCATTACATGAAAACCAAACTTTATCGAATGCTTGGAAGTGCGTTGACCGCCTTTTTGTTGGCTGGGTGTGCACCGTGGTCAGAGCCACAGCACGTTTTCTCGGTTCAGCCAGCGCCAGCATTTCTCACTGAAGAGCTGGCGGTGGCCAAGGCACGCGACACGCTTGCCAAGGAAGGTTACAACCCAAACGAATGGGAGATCACCCGAGCTCTTTTGCCGCCCAGCACAGCCCCGGACGGCACACCCGACAAGTATTTCGTTCGGTGGAGCTATGGCCCGTGGCGCGATAACGCGGGGCGTGTCATGTTCATCAAAGGAAAGCGCCATCGTACGTATGATATCCGGTTAGAAGGCAATCGCGTGGTTTGCTCCGCATTCCACGGGCTATAGCAGTCGCCATGAAAACCTTGTTGCCTACAATTGCACCGTTGGAGTGATATATGATGCCTAGAGTTCTGTGGGATTCGATAATGTCCGAGAAACTAACTTTCTCGCAGGTATTGCAATTTTTGGCCGCATCCCCGTAGTCCACTTTTTTGTACGGTGCCGAAACGCGCCGTTACCAATACCTATTGCTGGTTGTCACGCCGGGGAAAATGAATCAACGGTCGATTTGACCGAGTTTAGGCACAGCGCGACGAGGAAGTAGTTCCGTCCTGGGTCCTTTTGCTGTTCAACCAACCGGATTGCCCCCGTGGCGCAAGCGGCAATTGCTTTATCGCCTGCCGCGAATTGCTCGCTCCGGTATCTCTTGAGCTGGGCGAGCAATTGCTGGATGCGGTCCGGTGTAAAAATGGACTGAGCCATCTCACGCACGAGCGGCAAAATCACTTCGTTAAACATCTGCGAGGCGACTGTCTCGGGCAAGGCGGTGTCTTGGATTTTGGGCGTCATCTGTGGCGTGTTCTCGTAACGCTGGCTGAGAGTTTCCAACCATGGCCGGACCTCTTCCGGCAGCAGGTGTAGAAACCGGGCGTCCGGATGCCCCAATAGCTTCACCGAATCGCGCTCCAGCGCCTCAAGGTTCGCGATGGCCTCGGAGCGCAGGTCGGGATGCTTCTGGAGAAAAGCCTCCATTCTGGCTACTTGAGAACGGTCGGATCCCTGAGCCTGAATCCAGGCATCAATCTCTTCCAGGCCCATGCCGGAGACACGCTCTGGTGTCAGTCCAAATTCCCGCATCAGCGATTCGTCGTGCACGCGCTTTTCTTCGATCCACGCCTTATGGCCATAAGAGAACATCGCGAACAAGAATGGGTTGCTCTCGTTTTCAAATTCGGCGGTGCCATGGGCGCAGTGCTGAATCAGCCATGCGTCTAGATGCCGCCCGGCCGTTACGAAGTTCGGCAGTTGCAATTGCAGGTTCATGGAACCGCACGTCCGGTAATCCTTGTCTGCCAGATACAAGATGGCTGCGCGAAGGGTCTCCAGCATCCGGTCGTCCGGGAATTCGTTCGCGGGATAACCGACCTGGTCGAAAGCGCGCCGGATGTCGGCTGCGGTAAACCTCGATGGGGCGAAGCACTCTTCGGCAAACAACGCGCGAGCCCGATCGAGATAAGCCTCTTTGTCCGTTGAAAATTTCTCGAATTCCGCGCGATGCGCCTCCAAGGCCTCTGAGGCAGCTTCAATTTCTTCCTGCCGCTCCACATAGGCCAGAATCGGCGCCGTCTTTGCCAGCAGCTCCGTGAACCTGGCCCGGTCTTTTGCCGGGCCTTTCCTGGACAGGTACTTCAGGTAATCCGGCAGTTGCGCCATTTTCGCCGCGCCGGACGACGATTCCGAACCTTGCGGCACCGGGCCGGCCGCGGAGTTGCGCCGCTGATCCAGAGCCAAATGACAATGTTTGTATTTTCTGCCGCTGCCACAGTGGCATCGCTCATTGCGCCCAACTTTTTTGCCACTTTGATTCATCGAAGAGAACGGAAAGTCTCGATAATTTTCCCAAAAGCCTGCCCTCATCGTCATCGAAATCTCCGGGATGAAAAAGTGTGCTTGGAGTTCACATTGGAGTCAACTTCCGCATTCAGACGCTTTCTAAAGATAACCTTGAGTGGTCAGCTTCCCGGATCTTTTCCAGTCTGACCACCCCATGTTATCTTCACGGTAAGACATTCAGCCTTTGCTTTTTCCATCGTAAGCCCCGGTGGCCGGAAGTAGTTGTTGCTCAGCCCAGAAAGCAAGAGTACTTTCGCGGCATGGCGCACAATCGGTAGTCGAATCATTGTCAGGCGAGTCGCCTTATCCACTATGCAAGAAATCAAACACACCACAATAACGCTTCGCCTCGAAGGAATTAAGCACTCGCTTGGACGATCGCGTGTCGCTTTTCTTGTCTCCACAATCATTTCGCTGGCTGTAATTCTCGGTATCTGGAACCGATACTTCGCTTGGGATCGCGATTACGCGATGCAACGCGATTGGAAGGAAGTCGCCGGTGCTCCGGTGACACAATACCTGCGAGAACAATTACTCAGCCAATGGGTTCAAGCTCAGCAGATTTCCTCTACGTTCTTCGGTATACGTGTTAGCGCCAGCGACGCAACATTTCTTGCTAGCTGTGCATTAACCGTGACGATGGTTTGGTTCTTTTGGTGCACCCGCCGCGAGAATCACAGCATCGGCGCATTACTTCGAGACACCCGCAACGAAAACGAAGAACTGAAGAAAATGGTATTTCATGGCATCGTCGCAAACCTCGTATTCACGCGGTTGAGTGATGACGACCAGCCGGTCTTTTCGCTCGCGTCCGACCCGTCGAATGGCAAACCAGTTACTTTTCTCCGCAACCTGGTCCGAGGACTTTCGTATTTACCGGTGTTTACGATTCTAGCCTCCGGGATCGTGCAGTTGCTATTCTTTGCTTTTCCGTCGCCATTCGATCCAATTATGCCGTTAGTTCTCCCGAAAACCTCTCACTGGACATACCTCATCT
>JBDTOW010000744.1:0-3200 GCA_039933075.1 Verrucomicrobiota bacterium
CGGGCGATGGCTCACCTTTTTCCCACGGCATGTCGTTAGCCTGATAGCGAGCTTCCCAGTTGGTCTCGGTCATGAGTCCTCTTCCCCCTGGTAAATGCATCCCGAGTTGCAGGTTTCGTTGACGATCACCTTGACCAGGCTCGGCAGCTTCGGGTGAAGTTGCCGCCAAACCCAGCGCGCCAGCACCTCGCTGGTCGGGTTTTCCAGCCCTTCGATCTCGTTGAGGTAGTTGTGATCCAACCGGTGATGGATCGGTTGAAAAACATCTTTGATACCGGCAAAATCCATGACCCAGCCCGATTCAGCGCCGACCGGACCGCGAACATGAATCGCAATCTTGAAAGAATGTCCGTGGAGACGGCCACACTTGTGTCCCGCCGGCACGTTCGGCAAACGGTGAGCCGCTTCCAAAATGAACTCTCGGTAGATTTCCATCCGAGCCGTTCACGAAAACGCGACTCTGCTCGTCGGTGCCTCTGGATCCCAGCCGCGGGTCGGCGCGCTGGTGATCGAAGAGATTTCCTTGATCGAGATTTGGCGGCCGCGGGTCTTGGCTCCTTTTACCTCGATTTCGCCTGGATTGCACGCCTGCTGATTGATCTTCTGATACGGCGCAGGCTTGTAGCGGATGTAAAGTTCCTTGGGCGTGTCCGGTTCGAAGAACAGGATGCGTGATTTCGGCGGAATGCAGTGATACACCTTGTTCATAATCGCGCCGCCAAAGTTGAATCGTTTCAGATACGTCGCTTCACGATTGGTGTAAGCGAGGGTGAAAATTCGGTCGCGCTCGGGCAGTCCGCAATAAACCAGGTCCGGACCGACGAAGAGCTTTTCCGGAAGCTCGATGACTGTGTAATGCCCGTCCTTGAAGAGCAGAATGAGCTTGTCGAACCGGGTGCAATCGACTTTGAACTCGTCGCCGGCAACTTTGTGGCCGATATAACCCGACTCGTGGTCGTAGGCGACTTTGAACGCCTTGAACGCCACCTCTTTCGCATCCACCTCGTCGTAGCGGCTTGACTTTGTGAGACGCGGATAGATCGGGCCGTACTTATCGAGCAGACATTCGAGGTGGTTGATGACGTAACGGGTGAGGCTCTTCAGGTTCTTGCGAATCTCGTCGAGATCGATCTTCACCTTCTCCATCTCCTCACGGTGCTTCTGGATGTCGAAAAGCGATATGCGTCGAATGCGAACACCCAGCAACATCTCCACATCGGCATCGGTCAGATCGCGATACATCTGCCGGCGGTGCGGCTTGAAGCCGTCGTGGACGCACGCGAGCACCGCTTCATTCGTACGGCATTGCTCGATCTTTTTGTAAATGCGATTTTCGATGAAGATCCGCACGAGCGTTTTGAAGTGCAGTTCTTCCGTGAGTTGTTGCACCTTGAGCTCCAATTCGCGCTTCATCGTCGCGACCAGTTGAGCCGTATTCTCGCGCAAAACCTCAGACACCGTCATCTCGAACGGCCGATTCGCTTTGATGATCACCATTCGGCTGGTGATGCTGACTTCGCAGTCAGTGAAGGCGTAGAGCGCATCGGCCAATTGGTCGGCGCTTACGCCCGCCGGCGCCTTGATCTCGATTTCGGCATCTTCAGCGGTGAAATCGTTGATGTTCCGGATCTTGATTTTGCCTTTGCGCGCGGCGTCTTCGATGGAGGCAATCAGCGAATCGGTGGTGGTCGTTGGCGGGATTTCTTTGATGACCACCGTCGAGTCATCCTTGATCTTGATCCTGGCCCGGACCTTGATCGTGCCCTTGCCGTCCTGGTAATCCCGCGCGTCCATGAGGCCGCCGGTGGGAAAATCAGGCAGCACCTTGAACGGCTGTTTCTTGAGAATGGCGATTTGCGCCTCGATCAATTCGGGAAAATTGTGCGGGAGTATTTTCGATGACAGTCCGACCGCGATTCCTTCCGTGCCGAGCATCAGCAACAGCGGCAGCTTGGACGGCAGGGTGATCGGCTCCTGGTTGCGTCCGTCGTAACTGGGAATGAATTCGGTGATCTCGTCATTGAATAGCTCGTTCCGCGCCAGGTCGGTGAGCCGGCACTCGATGTAACGCGTCGCGGCGGCAACGTCGCCCGTGAAAAGATTGCCAAAATTTCCCTGGCCTTCGATCAGGTACCGCTTATTCGCCAGCACGACCAGGGCGTCGCCGATGGATGCGTCGCCGTGAGGGTGGTATTGCATCGCGTGGCCGACCACATTGGCCACCTTGATGAACCGCCCGTCGTCCTTCTGGTGGAGCGCCCACAGGATCCGTCGTTGCACCGGCTTGAGCCCATCCGCCAGATTCGGGATGGCCCGGTCACGGATAACGTAGGAAGCGTATTGCAGAAAACTGGTATCCACACGCCGATGCAGCGGCAGTTCGATCTTGCCGGGCTTGCCATTCCCCGTCTTGGGAGGTACCGCATCCGATTCTGCGATAACTTCGTCTTTTTTCGATTCACTCATGTCGCTCAGAGCATGGCGGCGAGGTATTTCTCCAATTTTACTGTGTCCGCGGCAAAGTTACGTATCCCTTCGGCCGTCTTCTCAGTCGCCATGGCGTCTTCGTTGAGGAGAAAGCGGAATGTTTTCTCGTCGAGCTCCAATTTTTGAACCTCATTCGTAGCGGCGATCTCCGGACTCAGTTTTCGCGTGACCGGTTCGTAACTTTGCTTGAGCTCCGCCAACAGGTTGGGACTGATCGTTAACAGGTCGCACCCCGAAAGTTCGAGGATTTCGCCGATATTTCGGAAGCTGGCTCCCATTACTTCCGTTTTATGACCGAACTTCTTGTAATAGGCATAGATGGTCTGCACCGATCGGACTCCCGGATCTTCGGACGGCGAATAATCTTTGCCTGTCTTTGCCTTATACCAATCCAAAATCCGCCCCACGAACGGAGAGACGAGTGTGGCCCCTGCCTCGGCGCAGGCGACGGCTTGCGGGAGCGAAAACAGCAGCGTCATGTTGCAGTTGATGCCTTCTTTTTGAAGTACCTCGGCTGCGCGGATCCCTTCCCAGGTCGAGGCGATCTTGATCAATATCCGTTCGCGGGAAATATTTTGCTTCTTGTAAAGGTCGATGAATTTGTGAGCTTTCGCCACCAGTCCATCCCGATCAAACGAAAGACTTGCGTCGGTCTCGGTGGAAACCCGGCCGGGGATAATCTTCAGGATTTCGGTCCCGAAAAGGACCAGCAG
>JBDTOW010000745.1:0-3195 GCA_039933075.1 Verrucomicrobiota bacterium
ACAACGCAATCACCATGAATCCCACAAGCGCGCCCACGACCAGGATCAATGCCGGCGCCAGCAGCGAGATCAATGTCTTCGTTCGCGCTCGCATGTGGCGTTCCTCGATGTCCGCCACCTTCAGCAACATTTCATCCAATTTTCCGGTCTCTTCACCCACGTTGATCATCTGAACGACCGTCCTGGGAAAGATGCCAAGTTTGCGGAGCGGAGCGGCGAGGGAATCACCGCCGCGAGTTTCTTCGGCGACCTGGGCGACCAATTTAGCGAGGACGAGGTTGCCGATCGTATTCTCGACGATTTTTAGCGCCGGAAGGAGCGATACTCCGCTTTTCACCAGCGTCCCCAGCGTCCTGGCGAATCGGCTCAAGGCTGCGGCCCGAAGGACGGAGCCCATCACCGGAAGCCGCAATTTTATCCGGTCCCAATTTTCCGCGCCTCGGGGCGAGCGCAAATACCAGCGCCCGCCGCTGGCCACTCCGGCAATCGCTATGAGGATCCAGGGCCAATAGCGGTTAAGAACACCGCTGACCTTCAGAAGAATCAGGGTGGGGAGAGGAAGAATCGGAAGCATCTCCTGAAGCATGCCAAACAGCCGAGGCAGCACCACGGTCAGCAGAATGATAACTGTGAAGATGCCGAATCCCAGGACGAAAACCGGATAGGCAACCGCAGACAGGACCTCGCCCCGGACCTCATCTTCATGCTCGAGCAACTCAGCCAGATCGGCCATGACCTTTGGGAGGACGCCCGCTTCCTCTCCGACTCGAACCATGCTGACGTAAAGCTTGCTGAATAACCGCGGCTGTTCCTCCAGCGCCGCCGAGAGCGCGGTGCCCTTCCGAAGCGAATCGCTAAGTTTCAGCACCATCTCTTTCAAAGCAGGATTCTCCTCTTCTTCACCCAGGCCATCCAGCGCCTGCGGAATGGGAATGCCGGCGCCCAGCAAGGCGCCCATCTCGCGCGTAAATGCGGTGATTTCCTTTCGCTTGATTCGTGTCCCAAAATGAATTTGCGACGCCCCGATCTGTTTCACTTGAAGCACGGGCGCGAGCGCAGCGCCATTACCCGCCGCCGCGGCGGATGAGCAGATTTCCAGACTCGAAGGGAAGAGACCGCGCTTCCCCAAAAGTTGGAGCGCGCCTTTGCGATCTTCGGCCTCGATCACCCCTTTGACGGCGGTGCCGTTCGCCTCGATGGCCTGGTAGCGAAAGGCGTTCATTCCATCAAGTCACCTGAGGAGACACGCAGAATTTCTTCCAGTGACGTGACGCCCTCGGCGGCCTTCTGCAAGGCATCCTGGTGCATTGTTATCATGGTTTTCTGCGCCGCGTTTTTCAGCTCGGCGCTCGATCGCTTTTGCAGAATCAATTCCCGCAGTTCGGGAGTGATTGACAGCAACTCGAAGATGCCGATTCGCCCTCGATAACCGGTATGGCGGCATTCATCGCAACCCTTCCCGGTGTAAAAGGGACCCGCCAATGGACGGCCTCCCAGCGCTTCCATCTTGTCCCGCACGGTGGGCGGCACGGAGGATTCAATACGGCAATCGGGACAAAGCCGGCGAACCAGTCGTTGGGCCAACACTCCCTCGAGCGATGAGGAAATCAGGAATGCTTCAACCCCCATATCCAACAGTCGCGTCACTGCGCCGGTCGAGTCATTCGTGTGAAGGGTGCTGAAAACCTGGTGTCCGGTGAGGGCCGCCCGGATGGCGATTTCCGCCGTCTCCGAATCCCGGATCTCTCCCACCATCACCACATCGGGGTCTTGACGGAGGATGGCGCGCAGCCCATTGGCGAACGTGAAGTTTCGACTTGGCCGCACCGGAATTTGGGCCACTCCGGGAAGTTCGTACTCGACGGGGTCTTCAATGGTCAGGATTTTCAATTCTGGCGTGTAAATGCTCTGAAGAATGGAATAGAGGGTGGTGGTTTTGCCGCTGCCGGTGGGGCCGGTGGTCAAGAAAAGCCCATGCGGCTTTTCCACCAGTCGCGACAGCAACGCCGACCGTCCTGCGTCAAGCCCCAGTTCCTGGGCGGTCGATAATTTCGTGCTTTTTTCCAGCAGCCGCATCACCAGGCTTTCCCCATAAATGGTCGGCATGGTGCCGACGCGGATATCCACCCGGGCGCCGCGATGATGAATCTGGATATGCCCATCCTGCGGCATGAAACGTTCGGCGATATTCATGTCCGCCATGATCTTGATCCGGGACACCAGTGCGGCGTGAAGTTGTTTGGGCGGAGGCGGCTTTTCTTGCAGGAGACCGTCAATCCGGTATCTCAATTGAAGCGTCTCTTCGAACGGAACCAAATGTATATCGCTGGCTCGCTCCCGCAGCGCCGTGGAGATGATGACGTTGACCAAATTGATAACCGTCGGTTCATTGGCCATCACCTCGATGTCGTGCAGGTCCTTGCTCTCGACGTTGGGACCCCGCTCCGGATTGAGGTTTTCGATCATTTGCTCCACCGTGACCTGGTAGCACTGGGCGATTTTTTCCAGGATCTCGGAAGCCGGCGCCACTGACTCCTGCACCTCCAAACCGCTCAAGAGCCGGATGTCATCGATCACCCGCTGGTTGCCAGGATTGGCTGTCGCCACGTGAATTGTGCCGTTTTGGATTTCCAGCGGAAGAACCCGATGCAGCTTGACGAAGTCGGCGGGGAGCGCGCGAATGGCCTGTGACGACACATTAATCTTCGCCAAACTGCCGAGCCGCCCGCCCGAGCCGTCCGGCTCGAAAACCAATTCCGGTGCTGGACGAATTTGGCCGTGTTTCTCGGTTGAATCTTCGTTGAGATTTGTCATCGCGCGACGATCGATGGTCAGTGATTTTTTGGAAAGGTTTAATGTCCGACGTTTGAGAATTACTGGTGTTCAATAAAAACGCTTTTGGCAACAGTTTAATTTGACACCTTACACCGGAAAAAGTTCTGAAAATCTTTTGGGGTCAGTCCCGGCTATTGGTAAAATTGAGTTGACGCCCTGGCATTGTTGCCATAGCTCACCTGGATGGCGCGCAAGCTTCGTGTGCAGTATCCCGGTGCGATTTACCACCTCATGAACCGTGGAGACCGCCACGAACCCATTTTTAAAGATGATCAGGATCGCCAGCGGTTCCTGGAAACATTAGGGCAAGCTTGCAGCAAAACAGGCTGGCAAGTGCATGCGTATTGTCTGATGCGCAAT
>JBDTOW010000746.1:0-3194 GCA_039933075.1 Verrucomicrobiota bacterium
GCTCCAGGCCGTGCGGGATGGAGCGCAGGATTATCTCGTGAAGGCAAAGGCCGAGGGCAAACTACTTTCACGATCTATTCGCTACGCCATCGAGCGCAAGCGCGTGGAGGAGGCATTGCGTGCGAGCGAGCAGCGGTACCGTCGGTTGCTGGGATCAACGACGGACTACATCTACACCGTTACTGTGGAAAACGGCCATTCGTTCAGGTCTGCTCACGGTCCCGGCTGTGTGGCAGTAACGGGATACTCGCCGAATGAATACGAAGCTGATTCCAACTTGTGGTTCCAAATGATCCATAAAGAGGACCGCCAGGCAGTGACCGGCCAAATCACGGGATTGCTTTCAGGTGAGACCGTGCCGCCACTGGAGCATCGGATCAGGCATAAAAACGGGTCCGTTCGCTGGGTCAGGAACACTCCGGTCCCCCGCAAGGACGACCAGGGAAAAGTTATTTCCTACGATGGCCTGGTTTCCGATATCACGGAACGCAAGCAGGTGGAGGAGGCGCTGGCGGAAGAACGGAATATTCTTCGAACTCTCATCGATACCATTCCCGACGCCATCTATGTCAAAGACGCCGAAAGCCGATTTGTCCTTGGCAATCCAGGAGTGGCGCAACTCATGGGGGTTCCGAATGTCGAAGAGCTTAAGGGCAAAAACGACTTTGACTTCTACCCGCGTGATCTCGCCACCCAATATTACGCTGACGAACAAGCGATCATCACATCAGGTCAATCGCTCATCAACAGGGTGGAACCCGTCATCGACTCAACCGGTAAGAACGGGTGGTTTTTGACCACCAAAGCGCCCATCCGCGACAGCCGTGGCAAAATCGTCGGGCTCGTTGGCATTGGCCGGGACATCACGGAACACAAACGGGCTGAGGAACAACACCGGCTGAGCGAGGCGCGGCTGCAAGCGATCCTCGATAACACTACCGCGGTGATCTACCTTAAGGACACCCAAGGACGATATCTCCTGGTCAACCGCAGATTCGAGGCCCTGTTCCATGTCACCCGGGAGCAAGTCATGAACAAGACGGACCATGATATTTTCCCAAAGGAAATGGCGGACACATTTCGGGCAAACGATCTCAAGGTCCAGGCCGCGGCGGCGCCCATCGAGTTCGAGGAAATTGCTCCGCATGACGGGAACTTGCAAACCTACATATCGATCAAGTTTCCGCTCTCCGACACCGCCGGAGTCCCCTACGCCGTCTGCGGAATTTCCACCGACATTACGGAACGCAAGCGGGGTGAGGAGCAGTTGAGACACGCCTATGCTGAACGAGCGCGGAGCGAGGAGGCGTTGCGCCGGGCGTTGGCCGAGCTCAAGCGCTCGCACGAAGAATTAAAAGCAGCTCAATTGCAGTTGATACAGGCGGAAAAGCTCGAATCGATCGGAACCCTGGCCGCTGGAGTCGCTCACGAAGTCAAAAACCCGCTCCAGACGATCCTCATGGGGGTCGATTACCTCACCCATCAGAAACCGATTGATAATCCCTGCGCCAACATGGTCCTCGTTGAAATGCGTGACGCGATCGGAAGAGCGGACTCGATTGTCCGTGAACTGTTGGAATACGCCGCCGCAAATCATCCCGAGGTGGCCGACGAAGAACTGAGCGCCATCATCGAGCAATCCCTGGGGCTGATGAAATTTGAATTGATCAAGCATCGCATAAGCGTGGTTCGCGAATTATCGCCCGGCCTTCCCTTGCTCAAGTTGGACCGCAATAAGATCCAACAGGTTTTCATCAATCTCTTTCTTAATTCGATTCAAGCGATGCCCGAAGGCGGGTCGCTCACGGTCAGAACTTATTCGAAGCAATCTGCCAACGCACAGTCCGTCACCACTGACTCAGGACCAGCGCCGTCGCGCTGCGGACCAGGCTCCGTCATCGCTGAGATTGAAGACACCGGCGTAGGCATCCGCCCGGAGATATTAACCAAGGTTTTCGATCCCTTCTTCACAACTAAACCTCCCGGCGTTGGCAACGGGCTGGGCTTATCTGTCACGAAGAAAATTATCGAGCTGCACGGAGCCACCATGAATATTGCCAACTGCGGCAAACGCGGCGTACGCGTCTCGATCCAATTCAAAATTTAACGGAGGAAACAACTATGCGCAAAAGAAGGATTTTGATCATTGACGATGAAGCGAGCTTCACGCGTCTGCTCGCCTTGAATCTCGGGTGCACGGGCAATTACACGGTGCGAGCGGAAAACTGGGCCCCCAACGGCTTGGCGGTTGTCCGGGACTTCAAGCCGGATCTCATTCTGCTGGATGTCATGATGCCAGGCATCGGTGGCGGCGAACTCGCTGCTCAGTTTCAGGCGCATCCCGGCCTGAACGACATTCCAGTCGTTTTTTTGACAGCCGCGGTCAAGAAAGAAGAAGTGAAATCTCGGAGCGGTATCATTGGCGGGTTCCCGTATCTCGCCAAACCTGTGAACCTTCAGGAATTGATCGGCTGCATCGAAAAAAATCTGCGCCGATTACCGATCGCCCAGCATGGATTGCCAACCAGAACCAGCTCAATCGACCAAACGGCGCGGGAGCCGGGCGGGTACCCGGAGAGCAAGTTCGCTGGCAAACAGGCTGAACGCACACGCTGAAACCAATGACCGAAGAAAAATCGGAGGAAATATGACAAAGAAAAAACGAATTCTGATTGTCGATGATGATGTCGCATCGACGCGACTCCTGAAATTAAACCTCGAACAAGCGAACGCGTATGAGGTGCGCGTGGAGAACTGGCCGGAACAGGCGTTGGCCACTGCTCAAGATTTCCAGCCGCATTTGATTATCCTCGATGTGATGATGCCACGGATCTTCGGCGGCGACGTGGCGGCGCGATTCCGAGCGGATGAGACTTTGCGCCACACGCCGATTGTGTTTTTTACGGCAGCGGTGGGCAAAAAGCGCGTGGCGGAGCACGACGGAGTAATCGGTGGCTTTCCCTTCCTGGCAAAGCCAGCGGATCTTCAGGCCGTGATCGAGTGCATCGAAAAACAACTAACCCGGAAAGCAGATCAAACGAGTGCATGCCGAGTGGATAGGCTTTGTCTCGGTGGTTTATCCTTGCCGGTCTATTCAGGTGCCTAATCACGATTACCTGCGACCATGATCGCAGACCGATGTATGTGTTTAGCGTAGCGCAGATTGGTAATCTGCTGTATCGCAGAATGGCATT
>JBDTOW010000747.1:0-3194 GCA_039933075.1 Verrucomicrobiota bacterium
TCGGTCAATTGCATCACCCAAAACGCTGCGTCCTCTCGGCGGGACGTACCACGCATTGCGCCGCTTCGTCCGGCATGATGAATGAAAACCACGGCGATTCGATTTCTCCGCAATTCCAACAGCCACGGCAACACCAGTTCCCAGGCATCGGCATCGTTTTCTCGGATGCCTGTGAACAAGCACGAGAGATTATCGAGGATCAACACTTCCACCTTGTTTCGTTTGCAGGTCTCTAAAAGAGCCGCTTGGACAGAAGCGGCGGTCAGATTGAGCACCTGGCCAGTGAGGTGAAACAGCGCTTCGTGTTGAAGGTAAAGCATGTTGTCGTTTGCCAGTTTCGTCAGCGCCCAGTCTCGCTCACGAATCGAGTCGAGCGCCATTTCCCCGTCGATGTAAAGGACACGGCGAGGAGTATGGACCGTCCAATCCGCAATTTGACTGCCTTCGCTGATTCTTCGTCCAAGCAACATCGCAAGCCACGTTTTCCCCAAACCACGCGGGCCAAAGATGAAACCTAGATCGCCCTGGTTAAACCAATTGCCAACGATAAGTTCACGCGGCGGGACCGCCAGTTCACATAGTCCTGCCGCCGTGCAGGTAGCCAATGCAATGTTGGCGAGCCATTCCCTTTCCAAATCAGGCTCGCTGGGCTGGTGATTTCCGTTTGGCGAATCGGCGCCGACTTCTTTTTCCAAACGCTTCAGGTCAAGCGCACTCATAAAATCGCCGTCTGTTCCGGCTGCGGGTTTAAATAGAGCAACCGTTGTCGTCCATCGCTCGCCGCTCCAATGCGCCGGACGACACCGGGCAGGCGGGAGAGGCGCGCTGGATTCTTGTTTTTGCTGTCAACGCCGAACGTGGCCAGCAATGCCAGCATACGCGTCACGATGCACCGGTAGTCCTCGACGGCGGCGGCATCCACCTTCACCCAGGCATGGAGCGAGCGCCCGCCGCTTGTGAGAATCGCCGCGATGGGCAATGGTAGCTTGGCCAGCAAGGAAAGTTGTAATTCAAGCGGCACGTCATCGCACTCAATCAGCGCAAAGCGAAGGGCCGTTACGTTCGTGTCAGCCACGCCGCGTCCGTCGAGCGGATTCATCCGCAACCAGCCGCCTGCCTCACTGCGCGGCATTCCTTCGTTCCGCCACCGGGCAAGCAGTGCGTCGCGCTCCACGGTCTCACCCTTGTCCTTTGGCGCAGCTTTGCCGTTTTTGTCCACGGTGAACGCGGTTACAAAATTGATTTGCTCGCCCGGCCCGAAGAGCAAGGCCAACAGCGCGAGTGCGTCCTTCGTCCAATCCTCCGGTGGTCGTATCGGGCTGGCTACCCAAAGGTCAGCCTCTTCGCAGCGGAAACCTCTGAGAAAATTTTCAACAACACTTGCCGGGTCAATCTGAGATTTGGGCGATGACGATGATGGTCGCTTCCATTCCGGCACTCGTAAGGGTGACGGTTTATCGCCGAGCAAATTGCCGCGTGGTTTTGTGTGCGGCTGCTTCTCCGCTGATTGCAGCTTGTGAATCAATTCGGCCTCGCTCCACGGCGGCGAGCAACGAGCGTTGTAATCGTGGAGAATCGGCAGCGCTTCGGATATACTGAGTGCGAAATCCCAAACGAGCACGTTGGCCACCGCGAGAGTTTGGCAGTCACCGTGACTACCCTCGATCGCGCTTGGAATTTTGTACACGTAAGCGCGAGCGCGCCCGAAAACTGAAGTTTGTCGGATCGTGGTGTTCATGGTTTCACTGCGCTGGTATGAGCAATGGAAAAAAACTTCCCAGCGGGGGTATTGGCGGGTTGGAAAGGAGCTTCCGAGATCGGATTCATTCCGCGCGTCCTTTCCCGGTGACGGCGGATAGGATGAACTTCTCCACGTCTTCCGATTTGTAGCGGAGCAGTCTCCGGTTAAAAACGATGCACGGAAGCAGTCCCTTGCGAGTCATGCGCTGCACACTGTGCACACAGACGCCGAGTCTTGCCGCGACTTCGGCCCTACTAAGCAGACCGATCAGGACTCGGTTGGTTTCCGGTGAAAGGGTAGCGGTCGGTCGCTGCTGTGGAAGTGAATGGCTTGCGGCCTCTGTCTGTACTTTTTCGGACTTGGATGAATTTGTCATAGCGCGCGGATACTACGCGCCATGCTCGAATGTTTTTCGGAAAATGAGAACAGTCGTCCTGTTCCGATTTTCTAATCCTTGTGGATAGCTTTCTTGAAGAAAACGAAGCCAGGTTCCCCGGCTCGAAACTCAACATCCTTAATCAGCCGTGGACTGGCGGGCATTAGCTGGAGCTTGCAATACAACTTTCTGATACGCTCCGGTTCTTTGGTCTTTAGCGTGGCAGGCAGTGGCTTGTTGTAACGAAGAAAATAAATCATCTCCGCCATCGCGCGGTCGCTGTAAAAACACAAGCTCGCTTTCGCCCAAGTCTCGCGTGGTGGGTCTTGAATCCAATGCTGGAGCAGCAAACGAGTCGTTGAGTCATCGTCACCGCGTGCTCGGCGGTATTCGTCTGATTTAACTAAAGGACACTTGTAAATATTGAGCAGTTTTGAGAGCCATCTAGCCAGCTCAGCGTCGTCCTTCGCACGCGCGGCAAGTCTCTCGGCAGTGTTGCGCAAGGTAACGTCGCCAAGTTTTGCCAAGAATTGTTGGCCAGGTTGATAGGTTTTATCGGCGTCGAAGGTGGGATCGTGCTTTCGAATGTGATCGCCGAAATCTTTGGAGCGTTTGAGTTCTTCGGGCGTCAGCGGTTCCGTTCTAGGTTCGCTTCTACTAAGGGCAAATTGCAATAGTTCCGGCGGATCGGTTTCCGTCAATCCAATAGCTTTTTGGTAAGACCTCGCAATCATTCTTCGGATCGCGCTCAACTTTGATGTCGCAATGGCAGACCACTGAGGTTCGAACAGCTCTGTCTTGTATTTGATTGCCTGGCTTCTGTTCACGGAAAAAAGTCGCTCCGTTCACGGCGGCAGGGCAGGGCTTACGCTGCATCGGCACGGTGATGCGAACTGCTCCTTTGCCCATCCGGACGCGCGAGCCTTCCTGCGGATGATCAAATCCCGAAACGTCGCGTGGAACTTTCACGCTGTAGCCAACACGGGATCGTTGACGAAATGCAGGCGAATGCGTCCCGGAAATTTTCCGTTTTCAAAATGGCAACTCACCGCTTCCCGAACGTTCTGCTCAAGCTCG
>JBDTOW010000748.1:0-3194 GCA_039933075.1 Verrucomicrobiota bacterium
AATACCGCGACCGCGACTGGCGGAATCGACGAAGTACGGGCGGGCCGCCAACGCGTAATGGTGAATCCAATGAATGCGAACTCGACGAATAGTGCTGTGACATTAGTATTGGTACATGCCTTGTGATAATAAGGTGTCGCTGTCCTAGTCGCAACCATGACGTCCATCGCTGAGAACATGTCTTCCGGCGAGGCCGCACCGGTGGTCGAGTTGACTATCCTGATGCCCTGCTTAAATGAAGCAGAGACGCTGGAATGTTGCATCAACAAAGCCCGCCGGTTTTTGGCAAACAATTCGATCGTTGGCGAGATTATCGTGGCGGACAACGGCAGCACGGATGGTTCACGAGAGATCGCTGCGCGGCTTGGGGCGCGGGTGATTCACGTTGCGGACAAGGGTTACGGCAGCGCGTTGATGGGCGGTATCCATGCGGCCCAAGGCAAGTTCATCATCATGGGCGACGCGGATGACAGCTATGACTTCAGCGATTTGATGCCGTTCCTTGAAAAACTTCGCGAGGGTTACGACGTCGTGATGGGAAACCGGTTCCGCGGAGAGATCAAACCGGGCGCGATGCCGCCGCTTCATCGTTTTCTGGGAAATCCCGTTTTGAGCGGGCTCGGACGCCTCTTTTTTCATTCGCCAGTGGGCGATTTTCATTGCGGCCTGCGCGGGTTTACCAAAGCTGCGATCACGAGCTTGGATCTGACTACCACCGGAATGGAGTTCGCGAGCGAGATGGTTGTCAAAGCGTCGCTGGTGGGTCTGCGCATCGCCGAAGTGCCAACGACACTTTCGCCGGACGGCCGGAGCCGCCCGCCTCATTTGCGGAGTTGGCGCGACGGCTGGCGGCATTTGCGTTTCATGCTCCTCTACAGCCCTCGCTGGCTTTTTTTTTATCCGGGGCTAATCCTGATGTCGGTTGGGTTTTTCGTTGGTGTCTGGCTGCTTCCCGGCCCACGCCGGATTGGCACTGTAACATTCGATGTGCACACGCTCCTTTATGGGGCGCTGGCGGTCCTCATCGGTTTTCAGGCGGTTCTGTTCGCAGTGTTCACCAAGATCTTCGCGATCACCGAGGGGTTTCTTCCGGAAGACCCAGGGTTGAATCGATGGTTCCGTTTTATCAACCTGGAGGTTGGCCTGGCCATCGGCGCAAGCCTGGTTCTCATCGGTCTCGGGTTTTCGTTTCACGCGGTTCGCGTTTGGGGCGAACGATCCTTCGGCCCCTTGGAACCGACCCGCACGCTGCGAATGATCATTCCCGCAATGCTGTCGCTGGCGTTGGGTTGTCAGATTATGCTTTCAAGCTTTTTTCTGAGCGTGCTCGGACTCCGCCGTCATGGAGCGAAAGGCACATGAAATTGCTCGACCGCGTCTTGCAACGCTGGCGAATTGAAAAGGCGCGACCTTATATTTCCGGTGGAGCACGTGTCCTGGATATTGGCTGTGCGGATGGAGCATTGTTTCGTGTGCTTGATTCGCGGATCGTGGAGGGGGTTGGAATGGATGCAAACCTCGGCCAGCCTGTGCGTCTGGGAAAGATTCAGCTTGTCCCGGGCCGATTTCCTCGCGACCTCGGCGATGTTGGCAATTTCGACGTGGTGACGATGCTGGCCGTGCTCGAGCACGTGCCGCCCGGCGAACACGCAATAATCGCGAAGGCTTGCGCCAGGTTGCTCCGTTCGGCGGGACGATTGATTCTTACGGTTCCCTCGCCGAACGTCGACCGCATCCTTGGCGGATTGAAGTTCGTCCATCTGATAGATGGCATGTCGATCGAGCAACATTACGGCTTCGATGTTCGCACGACGCCTGCCATTTTCACGGCTGAAGGCTTTCAATTGATCAAACACAAACGGTTTCAGTTTGGTTTAAACAATCTGTTTCTCTTTCGCAAAGCGGGTGAGGAAAAATCAATTGGAATCAGGCCGAACCGATCAATGCAGAAGTAAAGCCACTTAACTATTCCGATGGCCTCAACGTCTCCCGGCTCAAACAATCCGTCCATGCCGCGCAGCAAAAAGCCGAGCGAAAATTCGCCTCGAAACAAGTCGGCGCCGTCCTCCTCCGGTCCATGCGCAGAATCAGGCGCTTTTCCCGCCCCCGCGGTCGCTGCGGCGTTCGCCTTCCAGGTCACTCTCTTGTGCCTTGCTGGCTGGCAGAACGATCACATGTTGAACACGGACGGTGTCGCCTATCTGCGGATCGCGTCGTACTACGCACATGGCCAAACGGATCTAATGATCTCTGGTTACTGGGGGCCCTTAATCAGTTGGCTGATGGCGCCGTTGGTTGCCATGGGTGTACCGCCTTTGGCGACCGCGCGCGTCGTCATGGGACTTTCAGCGGTGGTCTTCTGGCTTGGCTGCTTCTCAGTGTTTCGAAGTTTTCGAATTCCGCCTTGGGGATTAATCGTTGGGGCGTGGCTCGCTGCCCTGGTCAGCATTATGTGGTCGGTCGAGTACATCGCTCCCGATTTACTTTTGGCGGGACTGATTTCCCTGGCGGTTGCCCAGATGGTTTCTCCGGCTTGGCCGGAGAATCGGCGAAGTGCGGCCCTGGCGGGATTCCTTTGGGGCGCGGCCTATTTCGCCAAGGCTGTGGCATTTCCACTAGCCATCATCACCAGTTTGGGTTTTGCGGCGGCGTGGTTGGTTGACGGTGGCAACAATCGGTGGCGTGTCTTACGCAGCCTGTTCATTACGGTGGCGGTGTTTGTGTTCGTGGCAATTCCTTGGATAACCGTTTTGTCTCTAAAGTACCACAAACTGACCTTTTCCACGACGGCTGCTATTGCCCACGCCGTGGTTGGGCCGCCCGATGTCGTCCGTTATCATCCGTTTGGCCACACCTTCCACCGACCGGAGCCGGGGCGCCTCACGTCATGGGAGGATCCGTCCGGCATGCAGTACAATTACTGGTCACCTTTGGCGAAAAAGGAGTACGCCGCGCACCAATTGAAACTTATCGCGAGGAATTTTCAGACCATCGTCCGCTTGCTTTGCGGGTTTGATCTCATCGGCATCGGACTGTTGGCAATGCTCGGATGTCTTGCGGTTCCATCACCCTGGCGTGAAAAACTTGCGCAGCAACGGTGGCGGTGGTCGACCGTGCCCGTCGTTTGCTTGAGTGTGATTTATCTTCCCGTTTACATTCAAATAGTGGACGGACGCTATTTTTATGCGGGTTAT
>JBDTOW010000749.1:0-3191 GCA_039933075.1 Verrucomicrobiota bacterium
TCCCGGCGCTCGGTCGGTTCGTGCGCAATCAACGCGTCGGGCAAATGAAAGTCAGAATCGGCGGTGCGCACACCACTTCACTACACGTTCCTTAGGGCAGATTACAAAGGCATTATTTGAGCAACGGTTGCAAAGTGAAAGAATCTCTCTACGTCCACCCCAAACCAGCGTAACAGGATAGAAATTATGGCGATTATAGTTGACCAAAGGGTGGTAAAGTGGTTTAAAGTGGGGTGTTGTGGGTGAGAGTGGTGGATAATCCTTTGATCAACCAGAATGTCATCGACCGGCTCAAGTCCCTCGATTTTTTATCATTCGCTCTATCGCCATGGGATTGATGAAAAGCGGCGACTGCAGGTGCCAGCGAAATGGCGTCCGGCCAGTCCGGACGTCGAGTTTACGTTGATACCTTGGCCGAAAGGTGCGTGGAAAGAGGCGTTTTTGCTGGTTTTGCCGCCCGAAGAAAGAGTGGCTTTGGTTCAAAGACTCAAGCCGATGCCTTACGACGATTCGACGACACAAGCCTTGCGAAGACTAGTAGGGAGCAAATCGGACCAGGTGACTTTAGACAAGAGCGGGCGGCTATGTCTTCCCGAAGCAATGGCGAAAGCGGTGGGCATCGAGAAGGAAGCGGTGCTTGTGGGGATGCTCGATCGATTTGAGATTTGGAATCCTGAGCGTTACGCCGTCGTGAGTGC
The DNA here is from genome assembly GCA_039933075.1 of Verrucomicrobiota bacterium. Lineage (GTDB taxonomy): Bacteria > Verrucomicrobiota > Verrucomicrobiia > Limisphaerales > JACPZS01 > JBDTOW01. The sequence continues at coordinate 699 of JBDTOW010000749.1, forward strand.
GATGGATGAAGGACTCGCAGCAGCAGCCTTTAAAATGATTTGAGTTATGAGCCTGATTCGATTGTTAGCTATCGGCCACAGTTTCGAGGCGGCAAAATCGGAGCCTTATCGATTCAATAAGAAGCGACAGAGCCTGCTGCCTAAATTCACTGCCAAGTCAACGGCGACGCCCACTGCCGCAAAGCCGCTGGTCCCGGATCGGGTCAAGCGACAAAAAGATAAAGCCCGGCAGGGTCTGATTGCCACGGTAAAGGTCGGCAAGCAGTCAACCGGCGCCTTAATGTTGGTTCCCACAGCGGAACTGGAACAACGGGCGAGGTCCGGATCCAGCGGATCGACTGTCCAAATTGAATTCTCTTTGGACCGGCTGAAGGTCGTGCGAAATGATCTGACGGAAAGTGATCTCGAAGTAGTTCCGGCTAACTCTGAGCCGCAGACTTCCGCGCCAACTTCTGCGCTAGTGGAAGCTTCACGCGGCCGACGCTTCGGCGCCGGGTGGTTTCGGCGAGTGAGTAATCTATTGGCTGCCGCGCGGGCGCTGTTTTGAGGTAAACTTCATGGAAAGTGACAGAGTTCGCTCACCAACCAGTCATGGTGGCGGAGGTGCTAGCCGCTCTTAGGCCGCGCCCGGACGGGCGTTACGTGGACGCCACGGTCGGCGGCGGCCGACATGCAGAGGCGCTTCTGCTGGCGAGCGCTCCGAATGGGTGGCTGTTTGGCTGCGATCATGATGAAGATGCGGTCGAGGCCGCGCGCCAGCGGCTTGCGAGGTTCGCGGGGCGCGTTGAACTCAGGCGCGGAAATTTTGATCAGTTGGCAGAATGGTTGCAATCGGAGAGTTGTGACGGCGTGCTTTTCGATCTCGGGGTGAGCTCGCCTCAATTCGATCGGGCGGAGCGCGGGTTCAGTTTTCAGAGCGACGGCCCGCTCGATATGCGGATGGATCGGCGGCAGTCACTGACGGCTGCGCGGCTGGTAAATGAGTCGGGCACAGAGGAATTGGCGGCGATTTTTTGGGAACTGGGCGGGGAACACGCGAGCCGGCGTGTCGCGCGGGTGATCGAGCGGGAACGCGAGTGGCGGCCCTTTGAAAGTACCCGCCAACTTAGCGAGTTGATCGAACGATTGCTGCCGCGACACGGAAGGAAATCGCATCCAGCGACGCGCGTTTTCCAGGCTCTGCGATTGGCTGTCAACGACGAGATTGGTTCGTTGCGGCGCGGGATGGCTGCCGCCTGGAAAGTGTTAAACCCCGGCGGACGGTTGGCCGCAATTACATTTCACTCCCTGGAGGATCGAGTGGTGAAAGAGTTCGGGCGTGAAGGGGCGAAAGATTACGCGGTCCTGGGTGACGTGGATCTGCCGGAATTCAGAACCCCACAGGCAGCGAAGTTGAAGTGGATCCAGCGAAAGGCGATCAAGCCTTCACCGGCGGAAGTGGCCGCCAACCCGCGAGCGCGAAGCGCGCAATTGAGGGTTTTCGAGAAATTGTGACATGGCAAGCAACCGAAAAAACCGATCGTCAACAATCCGATTTGCGCCGGCCCTCCGGACTTTTTTCATGTGCCTTTTGATCGGCGGATCAGGCGTTGGATATGTTTGGCAAAAGAACCAGATTTATGATCTCGCCCGGCAAACAAAACAGTTGGAGACGAGACGGGATATATTGCGGCACCAAAACCGGATGCTGGAAAATCTCCTGGCAAAGATGTCCTCGCCAAAAGAACTGGATGCCCGGGTGAAGAACTCGAATCTCGGTTTGGTTCCGCCACGGCAGGACAAGGTTTGGCGACTGGTGGAGACTCCGATGGAACACAGTTCGACCGCGGCCGAAGGCCGGTTTGTGGCGCGATAGGACGGCGGCCGGTTCAGTTTGATGCAAGACCAATTAGCATGGCCAAATTAAGGCAATATCGGCGTTTGGTCGGATTGACCATCCTGATCGGAGTGGCGTTTGTGTCGCTCGGCTACCGCCTGGTGGATCTTCAAATATTGCGGCACGAAGAGCTTAGCAACGATGCAAGGAAGCAGACGCAAGTTGCCTTTAGCTGGGAGCCGCGCCGGGGAGAAATACGTGATTCCCGCGGCAATCCGCTTGCCACGAGCGTCTTTGTCAAAACCGTTTGCGCGAATCCTACCTTGATCAGCAATCAAGTGACCGAGGTAGCAAGCTTGCTGGCTCCGCTACTTTCTACGAACGAAGCCTACCTGATCGATCGGCTCCAGCCTCGCGTTATTCGAACCAACGAATCCGGGAATCCCGTGTACGACAAGTATGTCGTCCTTAAGCGGAAGGTGAAGGTTGAAGAATGGGACCAAATCAAGGCGGCAATGGGAAGTTACAGTTTCGGAATCGATACGAATCGATTGAACAAGGCCGAGAAAACCGCGGCTGTCAATGCGCAGACATCCCTGCGCAACAACGTCATTTTTGCCGACCGGCGAGAGGATCAATTGCGAATCTATCCGAACCAGAATTTGGCAGCGCACGTT
>JBDTOW010000750.1:0-3186 GCA_039933075.1 Verrucomicrobiota bacterium
CCCTGAGAGGTCGTAGCAGACCAGTCCGCAGGAACCGAAGTACGACACGATCCGCTGCCCATCCGTCGCGGGGGTCGAGGCCGCCGGGCTGCCCTCGGATTTGTGGTACGCCTCGATCTGTTTCGCCGGGGCCTCGGCGCGCCACACCTCTTTCCCTTGCGCGCGGTTGTACGCAATTGTGTAAAGCTTCCCGTCGTCGAACGCCGTGATGACCAGTTTGTCCCCCGCGACGATCGGCGAAGAGAGGCCGCCCGGGACCGGCACTTTCCACTTCACGTTCTTGTCCGGGCCGAACTCGACGGGCGGCTTCTGGCCATCCGAGACACCCGATCCGTTCGGACCGCGGAACTGGGGCCAGGCGAGCGGCTTTTCCGCACTGACCCCAAACGCCGCGAATCCTCCCACCAACACCAATGCAATCAATACTTTCATATCACTTTTTTCGTCCGCGTCGGCAACCGTCCAGGCGGCCAGCGCTTGCCTGACGTCGTCTGGACCGCTGGCTCAAGGAGTGGCTCCGCTGCACGCGGCCTGAACACGCTTGCCAATCTCTTCCGGTGTCAGGTCCTCTTTGTGTGTGGCCATAGACCAGGCGTGCCCAAACGGATCAGCCAGCACACCGTAACGATCGCCCCAGAACATGTCGGCCAGGGGCATGCGCACCTGGGCGCCGGCGGCCACGGCCTGGCCGAAGGCGGCGTCCACATCCTCCACACACATGTGAATGGTGACGGGCGTTCCTCCGATGCTTTGAGGTCCGCGGCAATCCATCTCCGGAAACTCATCGACGAGAAAGAAGTGTGAGTCCCCGATTTTAAGATCGGCATGCATGAGAGATTTTCCATCCGGCCCGGGCACGCGGGAGATCTCTTCGGCGCCGAAGGCTTTCTTGTAGAATTCAATGGCTTGACTGGCACCTTTCACGACCAGGTACGGTGTGAGTGTGTGAAAGCCGCTGGGAATTGGTTTGATCCGAGTGTTCATGTCTTTTTGCCTTTCTATTGATTGGTTTGTGTCACTTCAGTGATACGACGAACGAGGGGAAACGATCAGGACAATCATTTTCATTTTCGTTGTAATCAAGTCTGATCCGCCTGCGCTACTCTCAGGCGGGGCCTTGCAAATTTCGCGACCGTTCACCGCCGGTTGTTGACGCATCAAAACAACTCTTCCCACTCGATGAAATATGGGCTCATCACCTTTGGGAGTCAACGTGGCTCGGCGGAACCAAGCGGGCTGGCAAGCACGACCGTGTAGCCTTCCAGGTCACGCAACCAGCACTCATAATGGGCGTTCTCGCTGCGATGGCGCGGCTTGATGACCTCAGCCTTCATCTCTTCGGCGCGCGATACAGCGGCCTCGAAATCTTCGAGTTCAAACCACAGGAGAACCCCATTCCCATATGGCTTGAGCGCGGGATCCCCGAGTGGACCGTGCTGATGTTCGACGTGCCAATTGTGCAACTGGAGGATCAAAGTTCCATCCAGAACCAATCGCTCATATTGCGGTCCGCCGTGCCCGCTCTGACAGCCCAGGAGACGCTGATACCACTGACTGCTCGCTTCAACGTCATGCACGCAAATGAGGGGATGTATCCGTGTCGTCATTTTTTTATTTTAAAACAGCGGCCCTGAAAGTAACCACCCAGAAATGCCGCAACCGATTGTATTGCTCGTGAACAGATAAAGGTCTGTCGCGAGACGACGATTCCAACGATCGGCGCAGTGATCGTGATGCCGCAGTTCACCGGAATACTGGTGTTCTTCAGATAATAGCCGATGGCATACAGTCACCGCGAACGGACACGACGCAAAAGCAATTCTCCCTGGACTCCCGAAAGTCAAAAAGCAAATTCCTATCGAGTAACGGGCGTCCCCGGTCGATTACGACGCTGGAGCAGGTTATTGACCCTCTACAGGCTGACGGCGTTGCCACCAACATGCCCACCAAACGATGAAACAAACGGAGGCAATCAGGGGTATTAAGAGTGCATTGACAACAAAATCATTTTCCGAAGTCGCACTCCTCGTCGTAATCAGTCCTGTTCCGGGGCGGGCCGCGGATCCGGCGTGCTGTCGCTGGATATCATCGACAACGTCATTCCTTACATCCCAAAGGAAGAGGAAAAAGTGCAGCGTGAAACCCAGAAAATTCTTGGACGATTCGCTGATGGAAGAATCGAGCCTGCGGTTTTTCCCGTCTCCGCGACCTGCACACGAGTGCCCGTCCTCGAAGCGCACACGGAAGCTGTCTATGTCTCGCTCCAGCGGTCCGCCACGGCAGACGAAGTCAAATCCTGCTGGCAAAACTTTGGGCAGGAATTCGTTTCGTTGAAGCTCCCTTCGTGTCCGTCGCGGTTCATCGCAGTGACTGATGATCCGTTTCGACCGCAACCGCGCCTCGACCGAAACATCGAAGACGGCATGGCCACAGCGGTTGGCCGACTGCGCGCTGATCCGGCACTGAAAGACGGCTTCAAGTACGTTCTCGTTTCTCACAACACGAAGATGGGCGCCGCCAAAGGCGCGCTACTGGTGGCGGAATACCTTGTGCATTGTGGCTGCCTTGAAGGCCAGCGATGAATTCATCGTTTGCCGTTCTCGGCTCCGTCGGCGTGGCCGCCATCAGGCGTGCGATGTGGTTTATGCGGCATTATCGGGAATTCCTTTACATCGATCGCATCATCATTGCCTCCGAAGCGCGTCGCCACGGTGTTGCGACCAAACTTTACGATGAATTGCAGCATTTTGCCCGCATCGAAGAAGTCACGTTTATCACTTAAGAAATTAACGTCCAGCCGCCGAACGAGCCGTCGCTGATTTTTCACGAGAAGCAGGGCTTCACCGAAGTGGGCAAGCAATGGACCGAAGAGGGAACGAAACTGGTTCGCTGCGAGCCAAACAGGTCCAGAGGATCGAATCGGACTAAGCCACTGCCCACGAATATGATTACCTGCTATCTGCGTTATGTTATCGATTCTTACAAGCTGAACGATTTTGAAACCTACGCCCGAATGTGGATCCCCCTCGTTGAACGCTTCGGCGGAAAACATCATGGCTACTTTCTGCCCGACGAGGGAGCCAACAACGTCGCTGTAGCGTTGTTCAGCTTTCCAACCCTGGCCGCTTATGAAGACTATCGGAAACGGAGCCATAAAGACCCTGATTGCCAAGCGGCTTATGTCTT
>JBDTOW010000751.1:0-3184 GCA_039933075.1 Verrucomicrobiota bacterium
GGAAGCGGTGCCGGCAAGGATGGTCGCAACGGCAAAATCAAACCGGCCGACCGCTCTCAATCGGCGCATTCGAAAAACTGACAAACGGAAAGCTCTACGCCAATGAAAACGCGAATTTCACTGCCACAGATCCAAAGAGACAACCATTCCTATCGAAGTGCGGCATCGAACAATCATCTGAGGAATGTCGACAGGACTTTTGTGATGCCCATCAACCTGCGGTTGGAGGGCAAGTTCCTGGCGAATATAGTGAAGGGAACCACTGCAATGCGAACCGAGGTAAACGGAAAATTCTACGATACCCATGATTCCGAGGACATTGCCATTGATAGCCTGCCCAACGGTGACAACCATTTGTATCAAACCAAACAGGGCGAATTCTTCCTGCTGCTACAACAGAGCTACCTGGATGGCAGGAAGCTTGAGCCTGAGGAGGACCTTTACGAGCTTGCTCCCGATCTTTTCATCCGCGGTGCGAGTAACGAGCGTGACAGAAGAACCAAGAGCGTCTTTACCATCCAACCGCTCACAAACAAAGAAGCGGTGGCCTGGTGCGTGAAAACCCAAATCCCGAAACAGCTTCGCGGTTTAATGCTCGATGTTCTCTGAACCCTCGCCGATGCGTGGTGTTCACTGCCGGAGAGCGGGCGGGAAGTTTTAACGGTCTGTCAGGAGGGTTCCGAACAGAGTTTCCGTCTAATTGAGTTCATGAAAGAAATTTTCACATCCGTAATGATTCCATTCGCCGTCGCACTGCTCTCAGGACTTGTGCTCGTCGGGGCCGGGGAAGTCGCTTTGGCCACCGAGGCGCCCACACCAACCCATAAACAGACTTCCGAACAAGTTTACCAGCGATTGCTCTCCGCCAGATTCTTCGCTTTTGGCGGCGTCGGCTTCGCCGGCACTCCGTCCGAGGGCGAGCGGGCTTTCCACACTATCCTGGCCAGCGCAAACGCGTTGGAACTCTTCAAGAGTGCGCTGACCAGCACCGACACCCGCGCCGAAGCGAGTCTTTACGCGCTGTGCGGCATCCGGCGGCTGGCTCCAGAGGCTTTCGTCTCCCATGCCAGAGCGCTCGTCGCGCGCAATCCAAAAGTGCGGACGATGTCTGGTTGCATCGCGATGGAGGACCGGGCGTCCAACATCGTAGCGCGCATCGCTGGTGGTTCGTATGACCTTTACGTCGGCAATTCCAAAAGATAAGCGGGCTAAACCGCAACAATTCAGTTGCGATGATCGCTCACCCTCCCCTCGACCTCACTGCCATTTACTTAAACATACCCGGCAAAAATGTCGTCAGCGGCGGAAAGTAAGTGATCAACAGAACACCGATGAACAACACGATCAGCATCGGAATCACGGCTCGAGTAACTTCGATCATGGGTTTGTTGAAGCGATACGACGAGAGCAAAAGATTCAAGCCCACCGGCGGCGCGATGAAACCCAGTTCCATGTTCGCGAGAAAAATAATTCCGAGATGGATGGGGTCAATTCCGAACGCCACGCCCACCGGCACAAGCAACGGCACGACCACCACGATCGCCGCGTAGATTTCAATCAATCCTCCGACAAACAGCAGCACGACGTTCAGGCCGAGCAGGAACAGCCATTTCGACCGGATCGAATGAGTGGCCCATTCGACCATCGCATCGGGGATCTGCGCGTCAATCAGGTAGTACGTGAAACCAAGCGCAACGCCGAGGATCAGTAAAACGCCGCCGACGAGCAGGCCGCACTCCGTTATCACTCGCGGCAAATCTTTGACCGGGCGCAGATCCCGGTGAATCAGAGTCGCTACCAGTAACGCATAAGTCGCCGTCACTGCCGCCGCTTCGACAGTGGTCGGAACCGTGAAGAGAGAAACGATGGCGATAACCGGGATGAGCATTTCCCATTTGGCGTCCCACAGAGCAGCCCCGGCCTCGGACCAATTGAAGATTGTCCGGGCGGAACGCTCCTTTGGTCCCTGACGAATGCCCCACCACGCCGTCAAGATCACCAGGAGAATTCCGGGGCCAATGCCGCCGAGAAACATCTGCTTGATGGTGAGGTTCGCCTGCGCGCTATTATTAGCGACGATGGCGTAGAGGATCAACGGCAGACAGGGTGGAAACAGCATTCCGAGCGAGCCGGCCCCGGTTAGCAAACCCAGCGCGGATCGGTCTGTATAGCGCGCCGCCAACAGCACTGGCATTAGCACGCCGCCCAACGCGAGAATCGTGACTCCTGACGCGCCGGTAAACGAGGTGAAAAACGCGCATACCAAAGCCGTCACGATCGCGGGTCCGCCGCGAAACTGTCCGACGAGCGCTTGAAAGACTCGCACGAGACGCTTGGAGGCTCCGCTTTCCGCCAGAAAATAACCCGCGAGAGTGAAGATCGGAATGCTCGGCAGCATGTCATTGGTCGTCAGGCTGTAGTGTTTCAAAGGAACCGATTGCACCGGCAAGTCATGGCCCCAAAACAAAATCAGCGCAGCCCCGCCCAGCGACGTGAAAACTGGCGCGCCCAGGAACGTCGCAATCACCAGGGTTACCAGCGCGGGAATCATCAATCGTTCCGGCGAAAACGGAGCCCAGGCCGTCACTCCGGCCATCGCGGCAGCGAGCGCCAACGCCAGCCAACGAAAGCTCCATTTTTCCGATGCCCGCCAGATCAGGCGCAGAGCGACCAGCCCAAAACCAAGCGGCAGGACCAATTGAATAATCCAGACCGGAATGCCATACACGAGGATTTTCCCGAGAGGTTTCATCGCCAGCACATAACCAACGCTGGCCACGCAGAGAAAGAAGCTGATCACCGCGGCGAAGGCGCCGCTGAAAATATGCGCCGCGGTTTTTGCGCGGCCTTTGAGCAACGTCTGCGCGGGGGATAGCGCGAGCAACCGCCCGTCGCGGGCCGCGAGAGCCCCGCCCAGCATGGCGACGATTAACGTCAGGTGTTGAACAATCGTGCTCGAACCCGAGATGCCGGTCTTGAATACGGAGCGCAAAAAGATTTCCACCACCGGCAGTAGCATCATCACCGCCAGAGCAACGACGAGCAGCAGATTTTCGCCGTGATACAACCAGTGGCGCCACCGCGGGAGCGTCGGGTCGAGAGAAGGAACGATCTCGGGACCGACGACCGCTCCGTCGCTCATTTCGGCTTTCTTCCCGGTGAGGCACGAAACTCCTTCAACAAC
>JBDTOW010000752.1:0-3181 GCA_039933075.1 Verrucomicrobiota bacterium
GAGTTGCGCCGCTGAACGCGGCGCGGACGGCGCAGCGCACCGTCCCTACCTTCGCGTTCTTACTCGCTAAACACATACCAGCGTCCCCGCTGGCAGAGGCCTACGTTGTGATTAATCTCGCGGCGAATCGGTGGGAGAAAGTATCAACGCGCGCGGTTTCTGCCGGCGGGACGCCGGCAGCACGCTAAACAGACACTCAGCAGCGTGACGGCACGGGGCTTCACGCCTTCTTTTCTTCCGACAGGAGGACTCAACTTATAATTGGAGGCACTAAATTGCCTGAAACCGATGGCCCATTTTGCCCACACTGTGACGGAATGAGCACGCCAAGGACATTGGTCTCACCCGTCACCCATCAGAAGTCTTTGAAACAGGCTTTCCTTAACTTGGGTTTGGTGTGGCATACAATCTGCGCATGGTTGCGACGTGCGTCTTGTCGTTTGGGTTGTTTTTTTGGTTGCCGCGCGGGTGCTCTATGCAGAGCCGGTTGCTTCGTCGTCAGCAACGCGCGAACTGCCCATTAAGTTTCGCGAAGGCTTGCTGTGGTTGGAGGTGCGCGTTCCGCGGACCGACAAGGCGCTCAACTTCCTCGTGGATAGTGGTGCGAGCGTCAGCGTGGTAAACCTCAGCACGGCGCGTCGGTTGGGATTGGACCTTGGCCGCAAGGTGAGCGTCGGGGGGGTGGGCGCGAGTCTGACGGGTTATTGGCCGGTGCGGTTAGTGGCGAGCGCGAACAAAGTTGAGTTGCCTGGCGAATTCCTCGCGCTCGACTTGAACAAGTTTTCACGGGCTTGCAGCAATTCGGTGGACGGCTTGATCGGAGCAGACTTCTTCCGCGACCGCGTGGTGCAGATCGACTACGCGGCGCAAAGGCTTCGAATTCTTGATGCGACGCACAGGTTCTCCGACGCTGGCACCAATTCTATTCCGCTGGAGATTCGTCCGTGCGGATTTCGCGTCGCGGTAAGAGTCAACGGCGGCAGGAGTCAACGGGTGCGCGTGGACACCGGCTGTGCGACGGCCTTCCAGTGGGTGACCTCGAAAGAAAGCGCCGACCAGTGCACGAATAAACGGGCGGTCGGCTTAGCCGAGCTTTCAATTCCTCAAACGATGACCGGCGTGCGCATAGGAAACCACTATCTCGACACCGTGCCGACTGGTTTGCATCGCAAAGCCATTTTCCCCGGTGAATCGGGTCTCTTGGGCAATGGTCTTCTAGCGAGCTTTGGCGTCATCACCATCGACGCGAAGTCGGGCCGTCTGATTCTCGGCCGTCTGTCAGCCGAGTAGTCGTTCCTTCCTTCACGTTCGCGAATCCTCCGCGCTTCGTTCAGCTGAACGGCTTCCGCTGTTTTCAATTCTTCCACAGTCCTTCCAAAGAAATTCCAAGGGATTCTTTCGCCTGCGGCGTAGTAAAGGGTAAGAAAAGGCGGGAGGGTCCCGCCGATAAATCGAAACGAAGAAAACCACAGACAAATATGAAAACGAATCTGCTCCTCATCGCCGCCGTCATCGCCGTTGCAACGCTCACCAGCGTCGCGAACGCGGACGACGCGTATCTCTCACCCAAGGCCACTCAGTTGAAAGAATCCCTGCGCACGGTGGCGGGAACCACTCCCGGCCTGCTCGACAGTTCGGTCAAACCCGGTTCGCCCAAAGGCATTGCGTTCGCGGAATCGCTTCGCAAGGTGCCGGGCACGACCGAAGACCTGCTCGTGCGATACACTGGAGCGTTTTCCCCGCGTGCGCTCGCGAACAATCCGTCGCTTGGCCAGCAGTTCCAAGTCGCCCCTCTCAAATAGTCGTGGTGACCACGTTCCCAACCGCTAAAGCGTGAAGGGCGGCGGTCGCACCCGCCGCCCTCGCTCACGTAAAATGAAGACCAACGAGCCAGGTGACCCCGACGAACTGCTCCACAAAGTGCTTAAGGAATGGCGCACGGACGCAACGCTTCCTCCACACTTTCAGGAAGGTGTCTGGCGGCGAATCGAACGGGTGCAAGTGCTCCGCGCACCGTCGGTGTGGACCATTCTCACAGGTTGGATTGGCAGCGTCTTGCCGCGTCCGGCGCTGGCCACGGCTTATGTGGCCGTCCTGCTCGCGGTCGGCGCGACAGCGGGTTGGACGCAGGCCCGGCAGGAAACGGCTCGCGTCCGCGACGAACTTGGCCAGCGATACGTCCGTGTGCTCGACCCTTATCAGGCTCCTCGCCAGTTGATGCCATGAAGCGAGGCGTGCTCATTCTCCTGTTCGGCTTGGTCGCGGCGGCAGCGGCTTACGGCTGTATCTATTTCGTCTGCACATCCTCCGCCCGCAGCTTGCAGCGGAGCGATAAGCCCGAGCTGGCTTGGTTAAAAAAGGAATTCAATCTGAGCGACGCCGAGCTCAAGCGCATCTCCGCGCTTCACGCCGCCTATCTGCCGCACTGCCGCGAAATGTGTCTGCAAGTCGACGCGCAGAACACCAGGCTCCAAACGCTGCTGGCTGACGCGGCGAATGCAACCCCGGAAATCGATGCCGCGTTGGCCGAGTCCGGTCGTTTGCGCTCGGAATGCCAGCGCATGATGTTGCGCCACTTTTTCCAAGTCAGCCAAACAATGCCGCCGGAGCAAGGACGCCGCTATCTCGCCTGGGTAAAGCAAAAAACGTTCTCGCCGACCTTCGACATGCCGAAGAAGTTAGAAAACTCAATCCAACAACATGAAAATCAAAACCATTAGTAACACATTCCTGGCCGCCGTCGGCCTGCTCCTCAACATCACCATCCGCGCGGCGGACAGTCCCGCGCCTATGGAGCCGGTCAAATCAGTGCTCGACCACTATCTGATGATTCAAACCGAACTCGCCAAGGACTCGGTGAAAGGTCTGGACGAGCACGCCAACGCCATCGCGAAATCGGTCAAGGGCGACGACATGAAAATGCTCTCGCCCGAAGTGGGGAAGCAGGCCGAGACGCTCGCCAAGGCGAAAGACTTGAAGGCCGCCCGCGAGGCGTTCAAGCCCTTGAGCACATCGCTTATCAAATATCTTGCCGACAACAAGGCCGGGAAAGGCACGTATCACGAGGCATATTGCCCGATGGCGAAGGCCAGTTGGTTGCAGACCAGCAAGGACATCACGAATCCCTACATGGGAAAGACGATGCTCACTTGCGGAGTCCTCAAAAACTGACCTGGCCACT
>JBDTOW010000753.1:0-3177 GCA_039933075.1 Verrucomicrobiota bacterium
TCTTGTTTGGAAACCAGCACGCCTGCGATTTGTACGGCGTGCCCATGTCGAAGCTGGCGGCGTTGACCCCCATGGAGGTCAGTCCGGAATTTCAGCCCGGTGGGCGACGCACTTGCGAAGTCGCCAATGAAAAGACCGCCGAAGTTCTCAGGGGCGGGATTTCGGTTTTTGAGTGGACGCATCAGCGACCCGACGGTCAGTTGATACCGACCGAGGTCCGATTGTTGCACCTGCCGGCCGACGGCCAGAATCTGATCCGCGCCAGTATCATCGACAATTCCGAGCGCAAGCGTGCGGAGCGCGCTTTGCGCGAATCGGAGGAAAAGTTTCGCGCGCTGTTTGAAGGTTCAAGCCACGGCGTCGTGCTCCATGATGAAAACCAGTTACTGGAGGTCAATTCCGCAGCCGTGAACCTCTTTGGCTGCAAAGGGCCGGAAGAGTTGCTGGGCAAACATCCGGGCGCGCTCGCGCCGCAGTTGCAACCCAACGGCGAACCCTCGGCCACGCTGGCGAAAAAACACATTGCAGAGTGCATGACCACCGGTGGCGTGCGTTTCGAGTGGCTGGCCCTCGCGCCAAGTGGGAAGGAGATTCCGATGGAAGTGGCGCTCACCCGGATTCAATGGAGCGGGCGTCAGGTCATCCAAGCGTTCATCACCGACATTACGGAACGTACTCGCGCCCAGGCCGCGTTGGCCGAAAGCGAGGCACGCTTCAGCATGGCCTTCCAGGCCAGTCCCATTCTCATCGCCATTGGCCGAATGAGCGACCAGCGGTTCGTCCTGGCGAACGACGCCTTCGTGAACTGGACCGGCTACAGCCGCGAAGAAATCCTGGGCCGAACCACAACCGAGTTCAGCCTTTGGGAATCCCGGAAGGACCGTGATGCGGTCTGGACGGATTTGCGACTCCACGGTTCCATCCGGGAACGGGAATGCCGACTTCGGAATCGAAGTGGCAAAACGAGCACGATGCTGATGTCGTTCGAGGTCATCCAGCTTAACAGGGTCCCCCACGCGCTAGGCATGGCCCATGATATTACGGAGCGCAAGCAGGCCGAAGCGGAGTTGCGCGAGAGCGAAGCAAAATTGCGCGAGAGTGAGACGCGATTCAGCGCGGCCTTCCAGGCCAGCCCGGCATTCCTCGGAATCCTCCGTATGAGCGACGAGAAATACATCCTCGCGAATGACGCGTATGTGAATTGGCTGGGTTATTCGCGAGAGGAAACCCTAGGGCGGACGTGCGTTGAACTGGGCTTGTGGAAAAATCCAGCCGAACGGGATCAGGTATTGAACGACATGCGCGAGACCGGTTCAATCCGCCAAAGAGAATGCCGCTGGAAAAATCGCCGGGGCGAATTGTTCACCATCCTGCTTTCCGCCGAGACCATCAAACTGAACGACACACCGCACATGCTTTCCATGGCCATGGACATCACCCAGCGAAAGCGCGCCGAGGAAGAGTTGCTGCGAACGCTCGAACGGGAAAAGGAACTCAGCCAGCTCAAGAGCAATTTTGTTTCGATGGTGTCGCATGAGTTTCGCACTCCGCTCGGCATCATCCAATCGTCGGCGGAACTGCTCGGCGATTTTCACGAACGTATGCCGGCGCTGGAACGCGAGGAGCACCTAAACTCGATCACCCGAAACACCCGACGCATGGCTGGAATGATGGAGGATGTACTCGTGCTGAGCCGGTTAGATGCCGGCAAACTGGATTTTCAACCTGCCGCGCTCGACTTGAACGGCTTTTGCCGTCGCGTCGTGGACGAGGTTCTCTCCTCGACAAACCGCCGGTGTGTCATCGAATTGTCTCTGAACTCCGTTCCGCTTGAAGCAAAGGCGGACGAAGGACTGCTCGGACACATTTTCACCAACCTCCTGAGCAACGCCGTGAAGTATTCGGAGTCCGGAGCAACGGTGCGGTTTGTCATTGAGCGCGATGGTCAGCAGGCAGTTTGCATCGTTCGCGACTGCGGAATTGGCATCTCCGAGGATGATCAACAACAGGTGTTCAATGCGTTTCATCGCGGCAGCAACGTGGGCAACCGTCCCGGCACTGGCCTCGGGCTGTTGCTGGTGAAGCGTTGCACCGAGCTGCACGGAGGCGAAGTGCAGGTCGAAAGCAAAGTCGGCGCAGGCACGACCGTGACGGTGAGGCTTCCCGTCTTTCCAAAGGAAACATGAAAAAGATATTGGTCATCGAAGACGAGCCGGAGATGCGCCGGAACATCACGACTTTGCTCCGCTATTACGAGTACGAACCAGTCGCGGCAGCAAATGGCCGGGAGGGCGTCGAGGTTGCACGTCGCGAAAGGCCCGACTTGATCTTGTGCGACGTAACGATGCCGGAATTGGACGGCTATGGTGTGCTGAAAGCTTTGCAGACGGAAGCGTCGCTCGCGCGGACTCCGTTCATCTTTCTCACCGCCAAAGGGGAGAAAGACGACCTGCGCAGTGGCATGAATCTAGGAGCGGATGATTATTTGACCAAGCCGGTTGCCAACGCTGATCTGGTCCGGGCGATTGAAGCGCGATTGCGTCGTACCGAACAGCAGGCCAGCCGCGAATTCAAACCCGACTTTTCTTCCTCAGCGCCATTGGAGAAACTCGGTCTCACGCCGCGTGCGGCCGAGGCTCTGCTATGGCTCGCCCAGGGCAAGACGAACTCGGACGTCGCCACCATCCTCGGCATCACGGAGTCCACCGTGAAAAAACATGTTCAGGAAATGTTTGAAAAACTGGGAGTGGAAACCCGCGGCGCTGCGACCGTGCGCGCGCTGGAAGCGCTTAACTCGCCACCTCGATTAGTGCCGCACTAAATCCAGTAACTTAGTCCAGTGCGCGAATTTAACGTGAATGCGGAGACTGACATTGGCCGCCTGGAAACGGAACTCCGACTCAACGAGAGTGGATGCTGTTTCCAAATCCTAATCCGCAAAAGTGGCGGCAAATCTCCGAGCGAATTTCTAATCGCTGCGTCAAATGGCTCGACGGGCACGGTAAAGAGACACGAAGTAAAGCTTGGCGCGCAGCACTAGACACCGGGTGTTTTAGCACCCTTGTTTTCCGTCACCTGGTAAACTCCTCGGGGACGTAATCCATCTCGGGTCGGCTGCCTGCCTGACTGATCGACAAGTAATATTTGGGTCCGTGTCCCTGGCCCTGTTGGCATTTG
>JBDTOW010000754.1:0-3173 GCA_039933075.1 Verrucomicrobiota bacterium
AATGAACTTCAATGATGCGGAATCCGTTGAATACGTCATGCGGCGCTATCCGATCGCATGCATCATCACCGAGCCGGTCCTGCAAAATATCGGCGTCGTTCCACCGCGCGCTGGTTACCTCGCCGCTCTTCGCCAGCTTTGCGACCAACACGGCGCGCTGCTCGTGTTCGATGAAGTGAAAACGGGCTTTCGTTCGGCGCTGGGCGGCTATCAGTCCATCGCCGGTGTAAGACCTGATCTCACGGTGTTCGGCAAGGCTGTCGCGAATGGTTATCCGCTCGGGGTCATCGGTGGCCGTGAAGATCTCATGCAACTCTTCGATGCGCCAGACCCAGCCCGCCGAGTGCTGATTTCCGGCACCTACAACGGGCATCCGCTCAATGTCGCCGCTGCCATCGCGACCATCGAACGGTTGCGTGAGAACAATGGCGAGATTTATCGCCGGCTCGAACAACTCGGCGCGCGCCTGCAATCCGGCCTCGAGAAGCTCCACGCGAAGAAAGGGCTTAAGGCGATCGTAAGCCGGATCGGCTCGGCGCTCTGCACTTATTTTTGCGATTCCGTCCCAGCGGACTGGCACGAATTGGCTGTGAGTCACGATTTTGATTTCGACCGCCGTTATCGCCGGGCGCTCATCGATCGCGGTATCTATCTATTCCCGATGCCCTGCAAACAAAGTTCCATCAGCGCGGCGCACACGGAGGCAGACATCGACCGGACCCTCGAGCTTACGGAAATCGTATTGGCCAAACTGTGAGTCGAGTTTCAATGCACTCCCGAAATCGCGTGAACTATCTTCGTGAATCGCCGCCAAAGAGCTGCAAAGTTTGGGAGTGTGCCAGGACGCGCATCCGGCCCACGAACCGAAGCATGGAGCGCGGAGCATCGCTCCAGTATGTGTTTAGCGTAGCGCAGATTTGTAATCTGCTGTATCGCCGATTTGTAATCGGCAAAGCGTCCGAAAGTTCGAGCGCACTGGCAGTTGCCGAGGTGCCGCAGAATGCAATTCTGCGATACAGCAGATTACAAATCTGCGCTACGGGGCGGCGCTGTGCGCTAAACATATGAATGCATTGCCCTCGGGGGGCCAGAGGTTCATGAAAAGTTTCGAATTCGCTGGCTTGTTTCGTCACGCGGTGATTGCCGGTCTGTTTTTATTCGCTGGTTTGTTCCTCGACGCCGCTGAATTCGAGAACGCACCATCAAAATTTTCTCCAACTATTCTTCCAGCTTCGGACGAGGCGGAAAAGGCCATCCAGGCATTCCGCCCCGCCACCGGGTTGCGCGTTGACCTGTTTGCGGCGGAGCCGCTGCTGGCCAACCCGGTCGCGTTTTGCTTCGACGAACGAGGGCGCGTTTACGTGGTTGAAACATTCCGGCGGAAGCTCGGCGTTTTGAACATTGATGACCGTTCGGGGTGGGAGGATCCGGCCGTGATTAAGGCGCTCGATTCGGACGTCGTCGCCGACTATTTGTTGAACGAGGATCTGGCGACGACGACAGTGGAGGAAAGCATCGCATTTATCAAACGCCACTTTGGCGCACGCGCGGCCACTCTTTCCGGTTTGTCGGAGCGCCTTCAGTTGATTATTCCCGGCGCGGACGGCAAAGCCGCGCGTTCATCGGTTTTTGCCGAGGGTTTTGATCGCATTGGCGACGGTGTTGCCGCTGGCGTGCTCGCGCGCAAGGGAAAGATTTGGTTCGCGTGCATCCCGGACCTTTGGCAATTGCAGGACACGAAAGGCACCGGTTCCGCCAACGAACGGAAATCACTCCAGCATGGTTATGGCGTGCGCATTGGAACTGGCTCCCATTCCCTCCACGGCTTGCGCATTGGGCCTGACGGCAAGCTTTATTTCAGCATCGGTGACCGCGGCGGCAATGTCCGGGGTTGGGACGGAAGCCAGGTTAGCAACACGGAGTACGGCGCGGTTTATCGCTGCAATCTCGATGGCTCGGACCTGGAGCTTTTCGCCATGGGCTTGCGCAATCCCCAGGGACTCGCCTTCGACCAGTTCGGAAACCTTTTTACGGGTGACAACAATTCTGACGGGGGCGACCCATCGCGCTGGGTATATGTCGTCGAGGCCGGCGACAGCGGCTGGCGCGCCGGCTATCAATTTCTTGAGCGCCCACGCGATGCCGATACGTTGACTCACGCGCCGCAATCGCGAGGCGTCTGGCTCAACGAACGTCAATGCTATCCCCAATTCGATGGCCAAGCCGCGTTTCTCGTCCCACCGATCGATGTCATTGGCAACGGCCCTTCGGGTTTGACCTATTATCCGGGCGTCGGCCTGCCGGAAAAATACGATAATCATTTTTTCCTTTGTGATTTCAAAGGTTCAGCCGGGAATAGTTTGATTCATTCCCTCGCCACGAAACCGAAAGGAGCCGGTTTTGAGCTGGTTGACAGGGGAGTGCTCATTTCTAACGTGCTCGCGACCGGCGTGGAGTTCGGGCCGGATTGCCGCGTTTATTTGTGCGACTGGGTCAACGGCTGGCCGCCGCCGGGCAAAGGCCGCCTCTACCGACTCTATGACGAGCAGCTTGCGCAAAGTCCGCTTGCGCTCGAAACGAAAAAGCTCATCGCCGAGGGCATGGAGCATCGTCCCGCAAGTGAACTGGTGAAATTGTTGTCGCATCCTGACCAGCGCGTGCGCCAGGAAGCGCAATTTTCACTGGCTGACGCCGGGGACGTCAAATCGTTGAAGAGGGTCGCCCAGGGAAATGAAAGCCGGCTCGCTCGCATTCACGCCATCTGGGCGCTCGGACAAATAGCCGATCCGAAATCAAAGGTTTTCCCCGGCGAAAAATCAGTCGCGTTGAGATCGCTCGTCCCGTTGCTGTCTGACCAGGATTCAGAAGTAGCGGCGCAGACCGCCAAAGTCCTTGGCGACGGCCGCAGCACCGAAGCGTATCAAGGCTTGGTCAAATTGGTCGCCGACTCCGCAAATCCGCGCGGGCAGTTTTTCGCGGCACTGGGCCTCGGCAAAATCGGACGGAAAGATTCGGTGCCTGCAATTTTGGAAATGCTGCGTGCCAATGCCGGCCAGGACGCTTTCCTTCGCCACGCCGGTGTCATGGCGCTGGTTTGGATTAAAGATTTCAACGCGATTCTTGCCGCCGCCAGGGACGGATCGGCGTCTGTCCGCATGGCATCGCTGCTCGCG
>JBDTOW010000755.1:0-3173 GCA_039933075.1 Verrucomicrobiota bacterium
ATACACGTTCTGAGAGATTGAAGAGCCCACCACGCCGTTGATTTGTAGCGCTTCGACGACACGGAATCGGGCAGACCCAGAATACAGCTTTCAAGCCACGGGCATAGCCAAGTGCAACTTCGGAACGAGGAGAAAGGCGATTCCGCAGTATAAACATCCGAAACCAACATCAACGAGCGAAAAATCAAATCCTGATATGAAAAAACTTCTGCTAATCGCACTCGGAACCCTGCTGCTGAACGGAACGGCGGAATTTGCCTCATTCGCCGCCGAGGCTCCGCCCGCCGCCGCCACAACGGCTGCCACGATTGCTCCGCCCGCGAAACATCCCAACGCGGATTTGGTCGAGAAGCTCGGTGCCGCCGCCAGCCCGCAAAGCGATTTGCGCGTCGGCCTGGACACCGTATGGGTGCTGGTCACGGCGATGCTGGTGTTCTGGATGAACGCCGGTTTCGCGCTGGTCGAGTCCGGCCTCTGCCGCGCCAAGAACTGCACCAATATTCTCGCGAAAAACTTCATCGTGTTTTGCGCCTCGACGGTTTCCTTCTGGGTCATCGGCTGGGGTTTGATGTTTGGCGATGGGGGCACGCCCTGGGTTGGCACCAGCGGACTTTGGTTTGTCAGCGGGGCGGACAATTCGCCCGCACTCGGCGCAGGCTACGAATCGATGAACCCATATTCGACTGTGGTTTATAGCGGCGTTTATAGCTCCATCAATTGGACCCCGACAATTCTCTGGGCCAAGTTTTTCTTTCAACTCGTGTTCGCCGGCACGGCCGCGACGATCGTTTCGGGCGCGGTGGCCGAACGCATCAAGTTTCACGCTTTCCTGATATTCAGTTTCATTCTCGTCGCGTTCATGTATCCCGTAACGGGCCATTGGATTTGGGGCGGTGGCATTCTCGGCCAAACGACACCCACAGAAGGCTTCGCTTCGCTATTTGGCAACTTCCGTGACTTCGCCGGCTCCACGGTCGTTCACTCCGTCGGCGGTTGGGCGGCGCTGGCCGGCGTCATTGTGCTAGGTCCGCGCATCGGCAAGTACGGGAAAGACGGTAAAGTGCATCCGATTCCCGGCCATAGCATGACTTCCGCTGCACTCGGTGTGCTCATCCTGTGGCTGGGCTGGTTCGGGTTTAACCCAGGCTCAACGATGGCTGCTGGCAACGGCTTTGCCATCGCGCACATCCTTGTCAATACCAACATGGCTGCCGCGACCGGTTCGCTGGGGGCCATGTTGACAGCATGGACTCTTCTCCGCAAACCCGACCTCTCGATGATTCTCAATGGGTGCTTGGCCGGTCTGGTGGCCATTACTGCCCCGTGTGCATTTGTGACCATTACATCCGGCGCCATCATTGGTCTCATCGCAGGCATCCTTGTCGTCCTGGCCGTGTTATTCTTCGACAAGGTCAAGCTCGACGATCCGGTCGGCGCACTGGCCGTGCATCTCGTCAACGGCGTTTGGGGTACGCTCGCCCTGGGCCTGTTCTATGACGGCTACGCTGGGTATGTCGCCAAAGGCATGAGCGAAGCTGACGCCAAAGGCAAGGCCATCGCCAGCACCGTGGCGGCGCTCGACACCGGTCTCACCGCCGGGGCTCAGTTCTTCCAGCAACTTAAGGGCGTTATCCTGGTTGGCGTCTTTACTCTGGGAATCGGCTTGGTCGTCTGGTACATCATCAAAGCCGCCTTGGGCATCCGCGTGACGGTGGAGGAAGAAATCGAAGGACTGGATATTGGCGAACACGGCAACGAAGCCTATCCGAACTTCCAGTCTGTCGCGGAACGATAATCGAGCATGGAACGGCTGGGGCGGCTTTCTGCCCCAGCCGTTTTCCACTTTTCCTGTTGTCTTAGCAAATAGAGCGCAGGACCGTTGGTTTGGCGGACCAGCAGCACCGGGGGAATGCCGCCGCTAATGCAGCGAATTGCGCAGGCGCGGTGCGGGATGAGCGCGCCGGGGTTCATCACGCCGAGGAAACCACTCCGAACGTGACGTGCAGGATCAGAAGTCCGTAGGCGACATAGACGAGCATGTGCAGCGACTTCCAGACCGGCGCACTAAGATTGGCGAGCCAGAAGTCATGGCTGGTGGCGGCCATCAGAAGTAGAATTACGAGCGCGAAGAAACCGAACGGTTGAAACGGCACCCCCGCGACGGAGCCGGTTAGCGGGCTGCCTGTGAAAATGCTCAGAATGGGATTTGTGTCGCCGCCGGCGTGGTAGGTGATGACGACCAGTGCGGCATGGAGCAACCCGAGCAAGCACATCGTCACGCCGGCGTGACGACGGTTGTAAAGCAGCGGCAGGAACTTTTTGTTCAGCCGGCAGAGCGGACCGATGCAAAGGATAACGTGCAGGAGAAGGAACGCTGACGCCGCGAATGCCCGCATGAGCATGATTTCATCGGTGACGAGTGGAAAGAGGACTTTGCTGAGAACTCCGAAGAGAATGAGAAACACACCGACACCGCCAGCGAGCACGAAGTCGTAAATTCGTTTCTGCCGGTTCCATTGCACTGCGCCGTATTCGAGAGCCATGGTGGGAAAGCGTTAAATGGCTAAATCGTTGAATCGTTGAATCGTTACAACGTGAGCGGCTTCGATGTCGCCACGACTTCGTGGTCGGCCAGACTGTAGAGCACGACTCGGCCAGCCTCGCCGCGCGCGGCCGCCGGTATGGGAAGTGGCACGCCATTTGACAACGCACCGAGCAAACGGGCGTTGTCCGGCAGGCCCTCGACTGCTGTCCCCTTCCCTGTTGCCCAATAGACGAGGACATCCGGTTTTGCCAAGTCGCGAAACATGAATGTCACCGCCACGAGGCTGGCGGCATTGCGACGCAGGCTGGTGATGATGCGCTGGCCAGGCAAAAGGTCGGCCTTCGTCCAAACCACTGTGCCGAAGTCAGACAGCTTGCTTTCAAGTTCCACTGGAACTGACCTGGCAACCGGCACGGGCCGCCGTGCCGCGATGCCGGCTACGAACACAAAAGGCAGCAGCACGCCAAGCGTGCAGACCATCACGCGATGCCGACGGCGCAGCGGTCGAATCATGTTCTCGCCTCCTTCCGGGTCGCGCAGCGATGCGGATTATTTTCTTCGGGCGGTTCATGGATGCCCTTCATCCATCGCCGAGCAAGCAGCGGCCAAAGGAACATCGTGCCGGGGA
>JBDTOW010000756.1:0-3168 GCA_039933075.1 Verrucomicrobiota bacterium
GCCCGGATATGGCGGGATTTTCTTTATGAAACGTTCTGAAGCGATCCGCGCAATATGCACGTTCAGCCTGTCGCTGTCGAAGGGGTTCGGGACGGCCGACCGAATCACTCTCTGCACCGCGTTCCACTGATCTTCCGCGAGATAATCGAGAGCGCCGCCCTGATAATAGAGTTCAATCCGGCGTATCACCTCCGCTGCTGTGATCAGATCCATACACCGCGGCAACTCTCCTGCGACATCGACACAAAGATCGTCCGGCTTGTCCCGCTCATTGCCATCGCCCAGGGGGACCGTTCGGGACCGCCAGCAGCCGCCTTGATCGCAGCAGCGTAGTGCCCCGAGAGTGTGAATGAACTGATGATGTGGGTACGCTTCCCAGTGAACCGGTTCGCGCCCGCCCGCGACGACAACGCAAGGCCGATTATGCAGTCTGCTACCTTTGACTTCAACAGCCGCCGCCAGGTGCATCAGACACGTGACAGGACATAGAACGCCCTGGGAGTGGTAGATCAGTCGCACCAATTGTCTGAGATCGGTTCGCCCTCGTAGATCAATTACTCGGTCAAGCTTTGGATGATGGTGGCCCTGTTCTCCAACTTGAACGAAAACAATCTTTCCTTGAAAGTGGTCAATCACCTCTTGATAGCGCTCGGTCTGCCACCATTTGATGGTCACATCATACTTGCCGCCGGCGGCGACGATCCAGAACGGCGTGTCTTCTCCGGTCAGTTCGTGGACTTGCGAGAACCAGTCCTTCTCCGAACCGGACAAATGAATGTCTCCTCTGAACTCAGTTGGTAAGATGTTTAGATTTAAACGATGGTTCAGGAATTCGATGAATCCGTTGAGACAATGAACGGGTGTCTCGTTGCAGCGGTCAATCAGCGGATAGCGGCAATCCATAACCTCGACCTCCGGATCCTCTTCTTTCAGCGGAGTGAGATAAGGATTGTTCTCCCAGAGTTCCGGGCAGGACGTCCGCACATCCGTTAAAAACTGGTTTGGACAACACCGATGCAAGTCGCGCACTGCCGCGGTCAGCATCACGATATCACCCGGTGAAAGGAAGTTTCTTAAAATGAGTTTCCTCATTCGTCAGTTAAACTGAAGGAGTCTCGCCGCCGTCCTTCTTCTGTGGCTGAGGGCCTAAGAGCCGTCCCTCCGCAATGGCGCTGCTCTCGAGCTTGAACTAGCTCTCCATCCGTCCCCAAAGCGATCAAGAGAAATCATTTCGTCAGGGCACGCCAAAGCAGAATCCGAAGCTTCAATCGCCCCCGGGCCAGGCGCAAGGAATTCGGTATTGCGTCGCTTCGTTAGAATCACCCGCCGCGAAAGCTCCCTATTTCCTTTGGGGGCTGGTCGAGTCACCGGGACCGCCGGGGATAACGTCCGGACGCGTAGTCGATCCGTCTGAAAAGACGATCTTAAGTTCTGACCCTTGAACTATTCTGACTTCCAGACCCGGTGGAACCGTAATGGTTACCGGCCTCGGGCTATAGCCGCGTGGAGATCTTGAGCCGCCAAATGCCTCTTGTTCTTCATTCATAGTTTGAGAGTTGATTGATGTTTCCTGGATAGGGCTTTATGGGACAATCCCACGGTCCTGGCAAGTCAAATACGGAAAGCGCAAACTTCACCGGCTGCTGATCAACGCATCACTGATCAGACACTTAAACCTTGTCAAATACTGCTTGCAGGACGTAAGCAATTGAGCTAGACAATCGGCCGGGACAGGAGTCGCGCCCTGCAATCGCAGATAGCCGAGGTTAGCCTCAAAAAAGAAAACCAGCGTTAGCGATCTCCGGTTCAGAGTCGGAGCATATTATGGCAAGTCAACCTCTCACTATAAAACAAGGATGTTACTTCATCCAATTCGAGCCCGACCCGCCGCTCGATGGAGTGAAGCATTACGACGGCACCATGCGTGTCGAAAATGTCGGAAACAACATTATTACCAGCGGAGATCTTTATGTTCACAGTCCGGACAGCAATCGGGAGGAACCAGACCCGGGGAAGGGCATTCCGATTTTTCCCATCTCTGATTACCGCTTTTGGCTGCATGTTACGGAAATCATCCCGCGATTCGAGGAAACAAACAGCTTTACCGCCCTGTTCGAGCCGCATCGTTTTCGTAGAGACGAAAGGACCTTCATCAACTTTGGAACCTGCGTAGCCGAAATGACGAAGAAGAGCGCCCCGTCGGCCTATCCGAGCGGTTCAGATTACTTTACCGGCAAAGTCACTCAAAAGAGTACCGGCACCCCATTCGGCACGCTCACGATGGGATGGGTGTCCGAGAATCTCCGACGCGCGGTCTTGGAAATCGACCGTGTTAAGAAACCGCCTGCGATGGCGCAGCCCGAGTTTCCGCTAAACCAAGGAACGCTTATTGCGGGAGAGCTCAAAGACGACTCTCTTAAGAATTGGCAGGATGCCTTCGAGAAAGTGAAATGGAAGATCGCGGCTCCATCGAATAACGGGATATCCGCCAGCGACTCGGGCATTGCCGAACCAGATCCCAATGATGGTGGTTTTTGGACCGAGGCGGAACTCCACGAGCAGATGCTTCACTCTCGGGTCAATTCAACGGACTTGGACAAGGAATGGCACTATTACCTTTTGTGCGTCCGGCGGATCACCACTCAAGAGCGTGGAGTATTGTTTGATGTGGGCGGCACCGATTCTAACAATATGCCCCGTGAGGGTGCCGCTATTGCCTCCGCTTGGCCCTTTCCACCAGATGTGCCCAAAGATCCCGTCTGGGGAGAAATTGACGACAGCCTCAAAGGCCAGCCTTTCGGGGCTCAGAAGGGCCCTTACTTCCGCGCGGCCGTTCACGAGATTGGTCACGCCATGGGACTTGACCATAACAGTGCGGACGACGGATTCATGAACACGACGGATGCCATCGCGGAGGACACGGCTTTAGGGAAGTTTCCCGCCAATATAAAATATGAATTCGCCGCTGACGACCAAAAGAGACTGCGTCACGGACCAGACATTTGCGTTCGGCCTGGCGGTGTTTTTTGGACTCGGGGGAATAGCGTCTTTCCAGATACGACCACTCTGGGCGACGCGGCCGCGGTGATAGACTCCAAGCAATTCGATCTGCAAGTTTCTGCGCCGCTGGTCGACTCCAAACGCGAGAAAACACTGGAACCGTTGGTG
>JBDTOW010000757.1:0-3165 GCA_039933075.1 Verrucomicrobiota bacterium
GAACGCGACGGCGTTGCGGGCGGCCAATGAAGTCCGCTTCGTGCCCGATGTGGCCGGCCAGTTCAACGCCCTTACCGAGCGCCCAGACCCGCTCGGCTTTCATATTGGAAACTCACCCGACCCCACAGCCTGCAAGCACTACCAGGGTATGATGCGCGTCGAAAGCGTGGACGGGACCCCGTACTTCATCGTGAGCCGCAGCGGCGTGCGACCGGACGTTCCCGGCCCGGACGAAATCTTGTGCGCCGACATCGGCCGGGAGGATGATCAACCGGGCAACCTCCTCATCGTGCGCATGGGTTCGCGCGACACAAATGGCGAGCGTCTGCGGAGCAACCGCCTGCAGCGCGACCGGAATCTTACGGCCACCCCGCCTGATACGCGAGACACGACCGTGACGTTCTTCACCTTCGATGGAATGGGTGATTTTCCCAATTACGGACATCCGGGGGGGATGCAGGGAGTGGGCAACATCCTGGTGCTGGCGCTAGAAGCACCGTACGGCGGCAACCCGGCCTCCCGGTTTCTTTTCATCGACGTGAGCGATCCAGAACACCCGCAAATCCGAAGTGCCTTCGATCCAGTGGGCGTAAAGTCCGGCTTGGTAGGCATCACGCCGCTCGCCAATGGCCGATATCTGATGTTGGCGACGGGCGGAAACAATAGCACCATTTGGTTCTTCGAGTCACTGCCGACCGATGGGACACCTATGGCCCCACGGACCTCGGCGCTAATTCGTTGTCCTGGGCCCAGAAGGATATCTGGCAGCCGAATTCTGGTTCCGATGACGCAGCGTATCTCGAACAGGATTGGCCGAACGATCCGGCGCATCAGACGCTTCAGTTCTTGCGCGAAGGCGACATCAGCGGTGCGCTCTATCTTGCCGGTGCGCGCGGGAAGGTCGGCTTCGGAGAGGATCGCCTGGACTTGTACCGCGTGGATTTCATCGGCAATGAAATCCGGTTGAAGGTCATGTCGTCCCGGCACAAGAACTCCCATCCCAACGCTGATCCGTCCATCGCGTCCCCTGGGAACAACACGGCGAATTTTGCGGCGGCCTCGACGTTCTATGTGAGTCCAAGCGGCGAATTGATCTTCTACGCCACGGAACATGATAATGACGGCCCGATTGATCCGCCCAGCGTGCTCCCTAGCGCTGGCACGGTAAAGGCCGGAGAATGGCGGCACGTTGACATGGTGCGGCCCAACAGCCCGACGCTGCTCCCCACTCTGGTGTTGTTCCCACCCTACGAAGTTGCGGAAGGCAGCGACACGATTCTCACCGCATTCGCCAAGCCGCCCATCGCGCGGCCTTGGATTCAGCTCTTCACTGACCCAAATTACGACAGCCGCTACGTGGTGGTGGACTATGCGGATTGGAATAAGGACAGTTTCGACGATTTCAAGGATCTCGACGGCTCACCGTTCGATGCTCATCAAGGATTCGACAACGAGCCGAGCTCGTGGCGCTGGTTTGCGCCGATCGGCGGCACGATCCGCGCGAACGACGACGATTTTGGCGATGGCGACTTTCCCGGCGAACATACGCGCACACTGAGCGGCACAGGCAGGCCCGAGCGCGATGCGAATTTGTCCCAAGTCGCCAACAACTCCGGCAGCGGCAGCATGAACGACGAGTTGACCTCGGTGGAGTTCTTCGCCGACTGCGACGACTACTACAGCAGGTTCCCGGACGTTTTCTGGGATCTCGATCGCAACGGCAGTTTTGAAACCAGCGGCTACATTGCGACCTTCAACGCCGCCGCGTTGGACGGTCCGGGCGAGGTGGCCGTGCCGGTGATGGCGCTGCACCCCATTGATGGTCTCGCGAGCATCGATGCCGCGATCGTGCGTATTTTCAACGTCGCGCCGATCATTGGCAGCTTTGCGCTCATCGATTCCTTCGGTCTCAGAGTGGGCGTGGACGTGCCTTTTGCGCTGATCAATTTGGAGTACACGGCACAAGGCACCTTTACCGATCCCGGCAAGCCAGATCACCAGACGGCCACGCTAAATTGGGGCGACGGCACGATTGAACCCAATACTGCGTTCGAACTTTTTGCGGACGCCTTTGGCGGAGTCGTCGGTCAATTCCAGCACCAACACGCCTTCACCACATCCGGCACGCGCACACTTCAGGTACAAGTGCGCGATGACGATGGCGGACAAACTGAATCGATTCTCGCTGTTCAAGTTTTGTCACCACTGGAAGCCTTGCAATTGGTTGTTCAGCAGATCGATGCTTTGCTGGCATCGGCAACGCAGCCGCGCGTCATCAAAGCTTTGCTTGATGCTCGAGATAACCTTGATGGCAACAACGGGGGCGCGGCGAGTAACGGTGCTATCGACAAGCTCGCCCAAAACAATGCGGTCGCGACCATGGTGAAGCTCTCGGCTTTCGTCTCCTCGCTCTTGAAAGCCGAGGCGGCTGGGGCTGGTGATCTGACTTCCTTGAAGTACCTCACCACTCTTATCGCGGAGGCCATAGCGCAAGCCGAATACCTGCGGGTCGTCGCCGCCTTGCCTGCACCCTCTTCAGGGCAGGCTCAACAAATACAGCGAATCCGGCAGGCAATTCTAAACGGCCACCTCCTGTTGGCAGTTGGCGATTACCTGAGGGCGATTGACCAGTACAAAGATGCGGTAGGTCGCGCACGGTAACCCTCGCCATCGTCCTGGAGTGCGGGCGTGGCCGCGCCGCTTTCGCACGGGAAAAGCGCACGGCATCGTCGGACCAGCGGCACGTTCGCGTTGAACGCGGGCGCGCAACTCAACGGCGCCGGGCTTTACAAGATCAATGGGGCAAATGGCTAAGTATCGCGCCCCCGTTCAGCGACAGACCAAACTTGTTATGAAGACACCATTCTCGATGGGTTGGGCATCCGCGCTTGCCTTCGCTCTTCTCATAGGGTGCTCCGAAACCATGGTTACCGCTCAGCCTCCCCGGCTTTCGATTCAGACCGTGGCCAATAGAGGTGTCGAGCTTAGCTGGTCGGCTCCCGCTAACGACCTGCAACTCGAATCCGCCAGCACGCTGAGGCAGTCAACGGTTTGGCAGCCAGTCAGCCAGGCGCCAGTTCTCCGAGGTGGACAATTTGTGCTGACGGTCGATGCGTCTCAGGGCAGCCGCTTTTTCCGTCTGCGCCAGCAAGCGGGCGCAACGCT
>JBDTOW010000758.1:0-3163 GCA_039933075.1 Verrucomicrobiota bacterium
ATCATCACTTGGGCCGGATTAATCGCGCGATACTTTCCCTTGTTCGCCGTGATTTCAAACGCTTGCGGAACGGATTCAATCCCGGCCAACACGTGGGTAATCGCGGGCCGAAGCGATACTCGGCCAGTTGCCACGAGACGAACCGTGTATTCTAGGTGGGCTTGCGTGCTGATGTCAGGAAAAAGGTAACGCAGGCTCCGCTCGCGCAATCCATCGACATCCAACTCGAACGGTCCGCCAAACCACGACACGCCGATGAGTTTCCCGCCGGAACGCACGGCTTCGATCGCCTGCCGCACGGTTTTCGTTCCCGCCAGTCCTTGCTTCGGGCTGCCGCCCGCACACTCGAAAACAACATCCGCACCTGTGCCGCCGGTCAAGTCCCGAATGGCGTCGACCACATCGCAACTGGAAGCATTCAAGGCATGGTCCGCACCCAATTGCGCCGACATGCGGCAAGACTCTTCTCGGACATCCACGGTTATGATCAGCCCCGCGCCGCTCAGGCGCGCGATTTGCAGACATTCCAGCCCCATGCTTCCTTGACCAAAAATGGCGACGGAATCGCCCAGGCGAATATCCGCCGTCTCGACCGCCGCGACGCTGTCGCTCAGCGATTGCAAGCAAGCCGCCTCGCTGTCGGAGATCCGATCATCCACCTTGACGAGAGCGATCGCCGGCAACGAGGCCACTTCGCAAAAGCATCCGGGCAGGTCGAAGCCGATCACCGGCCCTTTTCGGCACAGAACGCTGCGTTCCGACAGACAGAGCGGGCAATCGCCGCAGGGAAGTTTGGCCCGCGCAGCCACCCGATCACCGGGTTGGAATCGTGTGATACCAGGACCCACTTCGAGAATGCGGGCACAGAACTCATGGCCGAAGAGTTGGAGCGGAGCTTCGGACTCGAGCCGGCGCTTGATCCGGTCATACGCGAGGGTGGGGATGCCAAACGCGAGTTGGGCCTCGGTCACACTGGGCTGGACGCAGAGCGGCTCCGCCAGGACATGCCCGGGCCGCAACTCCGGACGGGCGACCTCGGCGAGTCGCAGATCACCAAAACCGTAAAATCGCCATGCTTTCATGAGTGCTGTTGGGCAGATTGGCCTCGTTCGCGGCCAAGAGCAAACAAGTCTTATGGCAGCGCATCGATCCACTTGACCCCAATTTCGCTACAAACAAAACGGAGGCAATCGACATTCCAGCTCAAGACTTCGGACGGATTAGCAAGGGCCGGCGAAATAGTGAATCCGACTCGTTCTTCAAATTCAGAAACGCTCGATCCTCTAGCCTCGAGCGTAGCTTTGATCCTGGCAACTAATTCCTCCGACGATATTTGTTTGGATTCTGATGCCTCCTCGCTAAACAGTTCTCTAGCCCGAATGCCCAACACGCCACAAAGATTTGCAAGAGCAAGCTCGATGCATGTGGCAACTTCATCAACGTACGTTTCCAGGTCGTAACACTCAGGCACGCTCATGCCTGCTAGCAAAGCAACCTGGTTCAGTGATAGACCCCTCTTATCGCGAGCCAAGCGCAATCGCTTTTCTGGACTTTGAATCCAGTTCTTGGTGGATGTGTCGTGGGCCATATCTGCTTATTCACATCAACGGAGAAGCCGAGCGATGTCTTGCTCAGCGGGGCGGAGGCTAGATGCGGCGCCCTTGTTGTGCCACTCGTGTCTCATCTGTTCGTCTCCCTCTGTACTGCGGGTGGTTGTGGCTGCTGCGCTCGAATACGGTCCAGCCTCTCACGCCGATTGCTGTTCTGGTGGTAACCGTAAAGGCTGCAAGCGATCGCCGCAACTCCGGCGATGCTCCAGTACAATCTCTGTCTCTTTGAAACGCAGGCTGCTGCAACAAGAGCACAAGCAAACGCAGCGAAACAGTAGGCCGGGGCGCGGTAAACTCCCAAACCTGTATCCATGCCCGCGATGAGGAACATCACGTAGCCAAAAGCCGATAGGATGAGTAGAGCGCGCTTCATACCTGCGCTGTCGCTTAACCTATCATTCTGCCAAAAATCATTTTCCCTCGATTGGTTGCTATTCTCTGATTCGGGAAAATTTCTGAAGCGCGTGACAGTCGGGCGAGACCAACCCTCGATTGGCGCCTGCGGACCAGACAACTTCGGCTACATAGAGATCGCCGCGCGAGTCGATGCAGAGATCGTGCGGCGCGAAGAAATCGCCAGGGGCCGTTGGGGCTTGACCACCTCCCCACCGGGCGACGAGTTTTCCTCGCGGGTCAAAGATGCTGACTCGTCCGCCGTCGGGGCGGTTGTCCCGGGCCACATCCCGGCCCGGTAGCCGAGTTCCGCTACCACAAGATTTCCTTCCGGGTCGAATTCAATCTGGCAAGGGCGGGCGATTTCCCTCCATTCCTCGAGGAATTTACCGTCTGACGAAAACATTTGGATGCGGCTGTTCTCGCGATCGGCAACATAGACCGTTCCGGCTCGGTCAACGGCGACGCCGTGGGGCACGCGGAATTGACCGGGGCCGCTGCCCGGCTCGCCCCACGAGTAAGCCAGACGGCCATCGGGCGTGAACCTATGGATACGGGCGTTGCCGTACCCATCCGAGATGAAGAGATCTCCGTTTGGTCCGAGCGCCAGATTCGTCGGGAAATAGAATGGCGGACCGGAGTGCTGGATGGTGCGGAAATCAATCGAGGTTGCGCCGGTGAACGATGGCTGGCCGCTCATGCCCAAGGTGAAGAGGAGCTTGCCATCGGCGGTGAACTTTCTCACGGTGTGATCCAGATCGTCGGTGCAGTAAACTGAATCATCCGGTCCAATGGTGAGGCCGTGAGCTCGGGCAAACACTCCCTCGCCCCATGCGTTTAGAAATGATCCGGCGCGATCGAAGACCATCATGGGATGTTCGCCCCGGTTGAACACGAAAACCCGATCCTTCGAGTCGCAGGCAACGGCAGCTACTTCCGGCCAGGAATAACCCTCCGGAAGCCGCGCCCAATTTGCATCGACCTCGAATCGAAACGGAATTTCGCCGACAAACGATTTTCTTCGAGCCAGATTTTCCTCCTGAGACGTCGTCTGCTTTTCCCCAGCAGTTATCATTTTGGGGGAACGCGGCTGTGTGCGAACCAGCCGCAGCGCGTGGATAGACAAAACCGCTCGGTATGGGGCGGACGTGCTGCGGCGG
>JBDTOW010000759.1:0-3159 GCA_039933075.1 Verrucomicrobiota bacterium
CTTGATCTGTTTTGGCATCGCCTGGGTTCAATTGCTGCTGGGTATCAAGCTCCCGCAGAGTGCCAACTGGGCGCCCGGATTGATGATGGTTTTCGGTGCCTGCACAACGCTGGTTGCCTTGGCCCGCCGCCTGCCGTTGCAGAACGTTTTTTGGTCTGGTTGTCTCATCGCCGGCCTGGCTGCGGTGGTGGAAAGCGTCGGCGTCAGCACGGGCGTTCCCTTTGGTCCGCGCACCTATTTGGACGCGTTCGGCGGGAAATTGCTTGACGTGCTTCCGTGGCCGATCCCCTTTGGCTGGATCGTCATCCTGATTAACGGTCGTGGGGTTGCTAGACTGATAATGCGACCTTGGCGTAAAACGGATTATTATGGCTTCTGGGTGATCGGCCTCACCTGTCTTCTGGCTGCGCTCCTCGATTTGAGTCTGGAGCCATTCGCCGTACAGGTTCAACGGTATTGGACTTGGCAAACAAAGCCGGACGTCCCGAAGTGGTACACCGCCCCTTGGGTCAACTCCCTGGCCTGGTTCATCACCGCCTTGAGCATTTTGGCG
The DNA here is from genome assembly GCA_039933075.1 of Verrucomicrobiota bacterium. Taxonomy (GTDB): domain Bacteria; phylum Verrucomicrobiota; class Verrucomicrobiia; order Limisphaerales; family JACPZS01; genus JBDTOW01. Next base: position 554 of record JBDTOW010000759.1, read on the forward strand.
TTTACGATGCCCTGGCTGGTGAACAAAGTTCCGATGAAGCAGTCCACTGATTACCATCCCTTGATCCTGTGGCAATTGATCAATCTGTTTTTTACCATGGGCAACGCGTTGCACAAGTTGTGGCCGGCCGTTGCGGTCGGCCTTGCCACAAGTGTCATCGTCGCGATCTTTACGATTCGAGGCGCGCGCTGGCAATTCCCGGTCGCACAGCCTGGACGCGACGCGTCGTGATCCCAGCGGCTTCGGTGTCTTGAGATGGCGCAGGCCGTTCGAGAGTTGAACTTCAACTTCTCCAATTGAAGTTCATTCAAATATCTTTGACCAGACTTCAGCCACTTCCGGAACCACGGACGATCCTCTGATTCCGATGTTCGCCTGCATCGGCGCCGGAGGTTAACTTCGAGGCTCCGCATTCTCGGATAAACTCTAAAGCATTTCTATCCGCCAGTCGATTATTCCGACAGAGCCGCACTCTGGGAAAGCATGAGTAACCGAAACGAATAATTACAAACCTGGTAAAGTCGTTGCTGAGCTTCTCTTGCTCCCTGGTGGTCTGAACCATTCATGTTCACTCAGTACCCAATATCGATGAAACGATCCGCCAATCCAATCTTCATCCTGATCTTCTTTCTGGCCGGACTGTTGGCCGCTCGAAACTCAGCTCACGCGCAAGCCAACGGAATTTACCGTGAAGTCTACACTGGAATTGGCGGAGTTTCGGTCTCAGATCTGACCAGTTCCTCCAGTTACCCAAATAATCCAAGCAGTGCCAGCATCATTACCGACTTCTTTGAGGCACCCATCGACGTCGACGACAATTACGGCCAGCGGATTCGCGCCTTGGTCACTGCTCCGACGACCGGGAGTTACACTTTTTGGATTTCGAGCGACGATGGTTCTGTGCTGTATTTGAGTACCGATAGCAATCCATCCACCAAGCAGCAAATCGCCTCGGTCTCAGGTTGGACGAGTTCACGCGAATGGACCAAGGAGGCCAATCAGAAGTCGGCGCCCATCGCCCTCGTCGCTGGTCAGCGTTATTACATCGAAGCCCTGATGAAAGAAGGCCAGGGCGGCGACAACCTCGCGGCGCGCTGGCAACTGCCGAACGGAACGATCGAAGAACCGATCCCGGCATCGCGCCTGATCCCTTATGGGTTGATCGCTCCCGACATCATCTCACAACCGGTCAACACCACCGTGGCCGAAGGGACCTCGGCAACGTTCGTCGTCCAGGTCAGCAACCCTTCTGGGATGTCGTATCAATGGCAGCGCAACGGCGCGAATATCGCGGGAGCAACCACCGCTTCGCACACCCTCCCGGCGGTCGCTCTCAGCGACAGCGGCGGCAGTTTCCGTTGCGTTCTGGCAAATGCACAGGGCAACGCCACGACTATTTCCGCTACGCTCACGGTCCAGCCGGATACCTCCGCTCCCGGCTTGGTCTCGGTAGTCAACCTTGGCGACAATAACATCGTCACGGTGCTCTTCTCCGAAGCGGTCGATGCCGTGAGCTCGGCTCAGCCGTCGAATTACACGATCAACAACGGCATCCAGGTTATCGGGGCGAAGTTCGCAACCGATGCGCGCACGGTTATTCTCACGACCTCGCTGATGGCCCAAGGAACGACCTACACGCTGACGGTGAGTAACGTTCGCGATCGCGCCAGCACGCCCAACACAATCGCCGCCGGTTCACAAAAGGCTTTCTCGCTGGACTTCACGCCTCTTGATATCCGCGACATCGTGGGCACTTCGGAACCCCTCAGTCATTCCAGCCGGCGCACGGGCCTGATTATTTCGGAAATTATGTATCACCCGACACCGCGAGTGGACGGAAAAAATCTCGAATTCGTCGAGGTATACAATGCGCAGGGATACTTCGAAGACATCAGCGGGTATCGCTTAGCCGGGGCGATCGAATACACCTTTCCCCCTAACACAACTCTCGCCGCTGGCAGTTTCGTCGTCGTCGCGGCGGTTCCCGCTGACGTTCAGAGTGTCTATGGAATCAGTGGCGTTTTCGGTGGATTCACGAACAGTTTACAAAACAGCTCGGGAATTGTTCGTTTGCGAAATCGTTTGGGCGCGGTGTTGCTCGAAGCGAAATACTCCGGGGAACTCCCCTTTCCTGCCGGAGCCGACGGCGCGGGCGATTCTCTGGTCCTGGCCCGGCCCTCGCATGGCGAAGCCAACCCCGAAGCCTGGGCCGCGAGCGAACTGGTCGGCGGCAGTCCTGGCGCTCCGGAACCCACGCAGGCAAATCCATTCCGCACGGTTGTCATCAACGAGTTTTTAGCCCACACCGATGATCCGGAGTTGGATTTCATCGAGCTCTACAACTACGGCAACCAGTCCGTCAACGTGTCAGGCTGTTTCCTTACGGACGATCCATCCACGAACAAGTTCACCATACCGGCCGGAACCACAATTGCCGCCAAGGGATTTTTGGTCTTCGATCAGAGTCAACTTGGGTTTGCCCTTAGCGCCGCGGGCGAGACAATCTATTTTAAGAATCCTCCTAACAATCGGGTCCTCGATGCCATCCGGTTCAAAGGCCAGGCCAACGGTGTTTCCACCGGCCGTTATCCGGACGGAGCCGGATC